>CAJXUU010000042.1 GCA_913061325.1 uncultured Saprospirales bacterium
ATATTCAGTTTGATTTTATCAACATCATAAAGCGATCAAGTGGGCTGCGAAGCAAACACGTAGATCATTGTAGTGAATTGAAAATTCGCGGAATGATTCATCAAATCTAACGATTTAACAATTCAACAATTCTTATCCTTTAAAGATACTTCCGAAAAGCGCTTTTGCACCCATGCTCATGATATCATCCATAGCACTACCATCACCATCTTTATCTAAGAATTTTGTGATTAGGCTAGTGTTTGTTGGAGATTGTCTGTTGAAGTTTTCTGTACCTCTAGTTACTAAATCTGCCAAAGATGTTTGGTCTAGATTGTTAACTTTTTTCTGTCTTCCTAACATTCCCATTACTACAGGAGCTAGAGACATAAGCATCTGTCCAGCTTGAGATTTGTGTAATCCAGTGGCTTTTCCAAGCATCTCTACGATTTGATTTTGATTGCCACCCAAAAGGTGCTTCAATATACCTGACCCATTCAACATACTTGTGTTGTCAGGCTGACGAGTTCCACTTAAGAATCCAGATATATCATCCATGATACTTCCATCATGATCTCTATCCAAAGCACCTGCAAGACCAGAAGCACCTGACGGAGTAGCCACATTCTTAGCTATTGCATTTAATAATGTTGTAAAACCACCTTCAACAGCAGTCTCAGCTTTCTCTTTATCTTGAATTCCGAATTGGTTTGACATTTGCTCAACTAATACATCGTTGATTTGACCTTGGAATAAGTCTCTTAAATCCATTTAATTAATATTTATTTAGTTTGGTAATAGTCAAAATTGGTATTGACATTCATTGAACTCCAACATAGATATTTTAGATTAGAGTTTCAAATCTATCAATGTTTTTTGAAAAAAATCAAGAATTGACAACTGGACGTTCCAAAAATGCTCGCACAGCACTGAAGGACACTGTTTTATCTTCGAAGTACTTATCAGCATTCACTTTTTGTTCTGGAGTAGCATCCATGTGTATGAGGATATTTTGCAGGTGCATTTTCATATGACCTTGCTGTATGCCTGTAGTAATCAGAGACCTCAATGCTGCAAAATTCTGAGCCAAGCCCACAGATGTAATAATACCCATCAACTCCTCGGCAGATGGATTTCCCAACATCTGTAAAGATATCTTCGCCATAGGATGAAGTTTTGTCAATCCACCTACTGTTCCCACCGCTAATGGTAAGTCAATCCAAAATTTAAATTTTCCATCTTTAATTTCGCACGAACTAAGACTTTTGTATCTACCATCTTTGGAAGCATATGCATGACCACAAGATTCTATAGCTCTGAAGTCATTTCCAGTGGCTAGCACAACTGAATCGACCCCGTTATATATCCCTTTATTGTGTGTCGTTGCTCGATAAGGATCTATGTGGGCTATCTTAACTGCAGTTGCAAATTTGTCGGCAAACTCCTTTGCATCAATCCCACCTGCGAACATCCCCAATTCTTCAATCTTACACGACACGCTAGCACGAATCATACAATCAGGCGTGTAATTAGATAGGATCGCCATAATGATTTGAACATCCTTATATTCTGCGGCCACCTCATCATGATTAAGAATAAAGGTTTTTAACAGCTCTCCAAATTTCTCTAAAATAGAATTAATAAAATTCGCACCCATGGAATCACATGTTTCGAACTCCCCTCTTATTTGGTAATAATACTCTTCTTCCGATGTAAAATCTATAAGCTGGAGACTTTCTATTCCACCTCCACGATTTCGCATATTTTTAGTAAGGCTTTCGGTACCTTTCCTTAAGTAGATTTCTATTTGTGGAAATAGTTTTTTGAGCAATAAATTGCCTCCTGTAAACTTAAAATGAAGCTGTCCTATCTTTTTAGTTCCTATAACTTCAGTCTTGAATCCTCCTCTCGATAGCCAGAATTTTGCAGCTGCTGATGCTGCTGCCACAACACTACTCTCTTCTATCACCATAGGCACAAGGTAATGCTTTCCATTGATCATGAAATTTGGTGCTACACCATACGGCATTGGGAAGTTACTAATTGTATTCTCACTAAACCCATCCAACACATCTTGCATTGCATTATCATAATGCCAGTATTGTTTTAGGGTCTCTGACATTTTAACATCACCATCAAAAAAATGCTGTTCTATCCAATCAAGTTTTTCCGACTTTGTCAGTTTCGAGAATCCGCTTATGGTCTTACTGCTATTCATTTTATTGTTGTAATTCTATGTTCTTAGCCTATCTTACCGATAGAAATTGATGTGCCATTTGTAGTCCTTTGATCTGAGACTCGATATGTTGCTGAAGCGTTTCATAGTCTCCCATTGCATGTTTTAGGAACCCTGAAGCTTGTCCGTACACAGCCGCACCATTTAGCTTTTGGGTAAGGTGATATCCATCAAGATAATCTTGGACCCCACCCGATATGATAGTTTCATCACATAGAAATTTATCTCCATGTAGCTTAATTAGATTATTTACTATTCCTACCATTTCAAATGCAGAATGCCCAACTTGAGCTAGTCCTGTATATCTTCCTTTTTGTTCTTCAGTAGCTCGGTGCAATTCTAATTTTGCAAAATTAGTCCCACCGCCAGCTGCAAAATCAACAGCTTGGATAGGTAATTTATATAATGCCTTGAGGGATTGGGGTCCCATTCCTTGCCCAACTTCTTTGACAATTATTTTCAGATTACCATCTAAATCTATTACTCTCTTTATCAGGTCAAGAGGAGATTCATGATAGATATCACCTTCAGGTTGCAACCACTCTTGTAATGGATTTATGTGAATTATGAGTCCATCAGCCTGAAGTTTTTTGACCAATTCTAAAATTAAATATTCTTTTCCAGATCCAAATAATTCTCCTATCTGTGCTATCCCGAGATTAGCATATAGAGGCTGATCATTCATCAATCCACGCATATCAAAATCTTGCATCCTTTCATCGCTCTCAAGTAATGATCTACAAGAGCCTAAGCCCATACCCATACCATATTCTCCGCAAGCTTTGGCTAAGTTGGAATTGATTGATTTAGCCAGTTCTGTACCTCCTGTCATACTGGATACCCAGATCGGAGTTTGAAATTCCTTACCCAATAAGTGAATCGAAATATCAGTATTTTCAGTCGGATGCCCTTTAAGAATAGGCTCGTAATAAAATCTATTGTCCAGCAGATCATGGCTCACTTGAGATCGGAATGCTAGATCAATATGATCCTTTTTACGTGATTCGGCAGTTGGATCTTTTTTCAGAACGCTTTTTTTTGAAATTTTTTAAATCAAGAATAAATATCGAATACTATTGAAAATGGAAATTTAATTCTTCTTGCAATATATATCAGCATTAATCCTCCTAAATTCATTGAAAATTTGAATCAATAATCGTATAACAAACATACTCAATTTATGTTGACAGACGTTAATACATGAGTCGATTATGAATATTTAGCAATAAAGGAATTATTTTTGCTATATTCATATTAATACGAATGCCCCCTTTGATATATACACAATTTTAAAATTGGTGCCATGCATGTAATAGTCGGTCTATATACTTAGGCAATGTACTTGCCTAAAAATCAAATAAATGAGAAAGTTAATCTTAACCGCTATAATCATATTTTCATCTATATCTGTATGGTCTCAGACAAGTGATAATCCAAATGAAGCATATGAATTCTTCAATGAAGCTATCGGACATTATAAAGCTAAAGACTACAGAAAAGCAGTTGTATACTATAGTAAAGCTCTAAAAGTAAATCCTGAATACACCAAAGCATACTATAATAGAGGCAGTGCAAAGATCAATGTAAAAGATTATGAAGGAGCTATCAGGGATTTTGATAAGACAATCAACTTAGATCCAGAATTTGCAAAAGCACATATGTACAAAGGGTATGCTTACATGCAAATGAAAGAATACAAAAAAGCTTCTTCTTGCCTAACTAGATCGATACAACTAGACCCAACGCTCACCAAAGCATATCTAAACCGAGGTACGATCCAACTCAAAATAGAAAATTATGAATTGGCGATAGAAGACTATAGTGCAGCTTTAGACATCAATCCAGAACAAGCTAGTGCATATTTTAATAGAGGTATCTGTTATCAAAGAATCGATCAAATCAATGATGCAGTCAATGATTATTCATCTGCATTAGAATATAAAGCAGGATATCTGCCCGCACATAGAGCAAGGGGTAAAGCTTATCTTAAATTAGAGCAGTATGAAGAAGCGATTTCAGATTTCTCTTCAGCTATCAGAAAAATGCCAAACGATCCAGAAATGTATTATTACAGAGGCTTCGCTAGAATGAGTATCGATGATACTAATGGTGCAAATTCAGACTTTGCAAGTACACTAGAAATTGATCCTAGACATAAAGGTGCGCTCAAAAACAAAGCAATATCAAGTTACAATTTGGGTAACTTCGAAGAAGCGGTAAATGACTACTCAAACATCATTGGCTTGGATAAAAACAATCCCGAATCATATGTAAATAGAGGAATCACCTACCTTAAAATCGATCAAAATGAAAATGCCCTAGATGATTTCAGCAAGGCAATCAAGCTTAAAAAAGATTTTGCAGAAGCATACTTCAACCGAGCAAATGCATTCGCAAAATTAGAGGAAAATCAGAAAGCTTGTGTCGATATGAGAAAGAGTGCTGATCTTGGATATCAGCCAGCTTATGGTCATATTAATGGGTTGTGTAATTAATATGAGGAAGTAATTTCAAATCAAGAATTATTCAAACCAAATATCATTTGTGTTATCTTGGCTAAGCCTATTGTAATACTATTTGGCTTTAGTCAATAATATACTTGCATGACAATATCATCTTGAGCTACAAAAATTTGATCCCCTTCCATTGGTTTTATGACGTGGGTGCCTGTAAATGTCCCAAACGAGGGTAAGATTCCAGTGTGCTTTCCAAAGTAAAAACATGGTAATCTTAGCGTTTGCTTACTTTTTCCTTTAAGCCTTACTCCAGGATGAATATGACCACATAGATTATATTTCCCCTCAATAATAACGTCTTGTGGTTCGTGAGTTAGGATAAGGTCATTAATTTCCATTTGGTAGGTCAACTCCATTCCTCGATAAAGAGTCTCGTCCAGAATATCATGATTCCCTAGAACTAAGTGGAATGTCTTTTTTGGAAATTGCTCCAACATATCTTTAAATGCAGGCCAAGCATTATTATAATCAGAATGGAATAAGTCACCAAGAAACACAACATCTTTTGCATTCACCGATTTGATTAACCTCTCCAATTTATCGATGTCTTTTCTGGCTGCTTTGGCAGGAAGTCCGATTCCATTTTTTCGGAAGTGTTCGATTTTACCAAAGTGAAGATCAGAGACAACTAGCGTATCATGATCCGGCAGGTAGATTGCCTTTTCGGATAGTAATTGCATGGTTTCCCCTGCAATCTTAGTTATTAATTCTGAATGTGGTTTAATGTTCAAATTGCTTCTTTATGTACATTGCAAGATATAGATAAAAATATGTTACTTCACCAAAATTCAGATTCAGAATGTTCTATTTAATCATTAAACCAAGAGGAAGATTCATTAATCACATAAGCGCTTGAATAAGTAAGTAGAAACCAGCCATTAAAATAATAGATGTTGGAATGATAACCAATACCCCAATAACTCTTCTTTTAAAAAAGTTACTTTTCAACCTGCTTCTCTCTTCCTTTCTTAATCTAGCCAATGCTTCTTTTGGCATTGGTATATACGTGTATTTTTGATCAGACTTATGGTTTATGTTTCTTAATTGAGCAAACATATTAGTTCTATGCAAAAGCCTAGCATTGCTTTCAATACTTCTGATCATTGATATTGTAGTTCCAGCACCTGACATAGTTTAATGTTATTTACTTAATTTACAGTTTCACACCCGTTTTTGATAGTAATACACGACTAAAGAATGCTTTTTACGGATAAAATAAACAGAGCTATGAATCAAAAAATATATCAAGTAGATGCTTTCGCTTCAAAGCTTTATGAAGGCAACCCAGCAGCGGTTTGTGTCTTAGATCACTGGTTATCTGATGAAACCATGCAAAATATTGCCATGGAAAACAATCTTGCTGAGACTGCTTTTTTAGTAGAGAGCGATCGTGATTCTTATTGTCTTCGATGGTTTACCCCAACTATTGAAGTTGACCTTTGTGGACATGCAACTTTGGCATCCGCTCACATATTATTCTCAGAATATGGATATAAAAAAACTCTAATTAAGTTTGAAACTAGAAGCGGTGTATTATCAGTACAGAATATTAAGAATGAAAAATATCTAATGGATTTTCCAACTGATACTCCAATCCAAATTACAGACTTTGACCACATAACAGAAGCAATGAATGTGAATGCTTCTGCATGTTATAAAGGTACTGATGACTATTTACTGATCCTAGAAAATGAGCAATCAGTTTTAGATGCCCAACCAGATTTAAGGGCAATGTCAAATATAAAATCGAGAGGTGTGTTATTATCTGCAAAAGGGGACGAAAAAGACTTTGTTTCTAGATGTTTCTTTCCTAATGCTGGAGTAGATGAAGATCCTGTGACGGGCAGTGCTCATACATTATTGACACCTTATTGGGCACATAGATTACACAAAAACAAATTAAACGCAAGGCAGATATCTTCAAGAAGTGGAGATATAGAATGCATATACAAGGGAGATAGAGTGGCGCTTATAGGTGAAGCCAAAACATATATGGAAGGTGTCATTTATATCTAGCCCCTAATTGATAATTGTTCATTGTAACAACATATAATTCAATCTTTACACCACAATGACAAAATCAAAACTCATGAATGGTACTTTTGTCGTTCTATGAACATGCTAGACAATTTCAAAATATTGACCATAACTCACCACAATCTGAATGTGGATGAGATCGGGCATTTTGTAATTAAAAATGAAGGGAAGGAAGACCTTTCAACTAAACTTCATGAGCTAAAATCAGGTGCAAACTTAGAAGAGATCATCTATCTATCTACTTGTAATAGAGTAAGTTTCATATGTTATAGTAACGAAGATTTTGATACTGATTATGTGAAATCATTTTTCAAATTTGTAAATCCAAATTTGGAAGAAGATAAGCTTAAAATGATCAGTAAATTCGTAGATGTGTATCATGGAAGCAAAGGTGTTAATCACTTGTTCGAAGTAGCGTCTTCTATGGATTCATTGGTAGTAGGAGAAAGAGAAATATTCCGTCAATTCCGAGAATCATATCAGCAAAGTCTAGAGTTTGGACTGATAGCAGATAATCTAAGAATGCTCGAAAACGCTACTGTCAAAGCCGCAAAAGAAGTATACGACAAAACGAAAATAGGTGAGAAACCATTATCTATTGTTTCTCTTGCTGTTCAATCTCTACTCGCAAAAGATGTAGATAAAAATGCTAGATTACTAATAGTAGGGGCTGGTGAAACTAACACGTTGTTTGCTAAATTTTTAAAAAAATACAAGTTTACTAACGTCAGTATATTTAACCGAAGTCTTGATAATGCAGCTCATTTAGTTGAGTTGCTTGATGGCACCGCTTATCACTTGAGTGAATTATCGACTTATAGTAAAGGGTTCGATGTGATGATCGTGTGTACAGCTGCGACTTCGGCTATTATCGATGCTCCAATCTATAGAAATCTAGTACAAAAAGAAGATTCTAAAAAACTAGTAATCGATCTATCTGTACCCAATAATGTTGCCGTTGATGTGGTGGACGGATTTGATATGGACTACATAGACATAGAGCAGTTACGATCATTGTCTACAGCTAATTTAGAATTCAGAAAAAAAGAAGTGCATGCCGCTAGGATTTTACTCAAAAATCAATTACTAGCATTCAACAACCAATTCCAAAAACGTCAACTAGAAAAAGCACTCAATACCGTTCCTCTTGAAATACGCCAAATCAAAGAAAGGGCTATTGAAAAAGTATACCACAAAAAAATTGCTGAGCTTGATTCTAACGCTCAATCTCTCATTTTCGAAATGATGGACTATATGGAAAAGAAGTGCATTAGTGTGCCAATGCGTGTTGCTAAAAAATTAGTGGATTAATTTACTTAAGATTCCTATCTTTTTCTTCACTTATGCTTAGGAATGAATCAATAATAAAGTTGTATTCTTCTGATTGATCTTTTTCCCTTCTTCTCGTTAAAAATCCTCGCCCATGCGATGCATAGCCTACGTTTTTTGCTTTAAGAATGAATAAGTATCAGCACATAAAACGGACTATATCAATGTATCATTCCTTAGACACAAGTTTCCAGCCATTTATAACATATCAAAGTAATACTTAATATGTACACGTGTTACTCTAAACATTTAATATTTTAAGTTATCTTTGAAGTTATGCAAGATTTACATGAAAAACTAGACACGCTGGATAGCAATGTAAAAGCACTTCTCAGAAAGCTGAATGAAGCCTTGCAAGATAATCAACTATTAAATAACGAAAATAATAAACTCAAACTAGAAATCAATAAGGTTGACGTAGAAAGAGGAAGTGAAGAGATAGGAGAGTATAATAGTAAGTCCCCTTCTGGAGTATCAGAAGAAAAACATCATAAAATCAAAGATGATATCAAGTCCTATATTAAAGAGATAGATGACTGTATCGAATTGATAGAACAATAAAAAGACTGGATCAAAAAAGATGCAGGTTCATAATTGATAATTATATTATAAATTACGCTTGGAGTAAAATGACAGAACAGGAAAAAAGTACAAAACGAATAACTGTAGTAATAGCTGGCAGATCGTATCCTGTAAAAGCCACCGAAGCCGAAGCAAGGCTCATACCAAGCATAGAGAAGAAAATAAATGATCAAATAATGAAAATCCAAATGTCGTACAAAGAACTAGACATGCAGGATTACTTATCAATGGTGCTACTTACTAATATTATGTCTTCTAATAACGCTGAAAAACCAAACACAGAGGCTGTTTCAGAAAAGTTAGACCACCTCAACTCGCTAATAGAATCAGTAATTTAGATATCTATTTTTCTCTATATTTCATTCTTAATGTTTCTTTGGACATAGTCCTTTGGGTATTTTATCATAGATGAATTTTGAAAATTCATGGATTCATCCATAAAACACAAATTACAATGGATATAGGAAATATAGGAATAGGATTAATAATCGGATTAGTCGTAGGTGCTATAATAGGATTCTTAATAGTAAATGGACTTATTAAAAAATCACACCAAGGAAAAATAGACGAAGCCAATAAAAAGGCCGATTTGACTTTGAAGGAAGCTGATCTGACTGCAAAAAGAAAATTAGATGAAGCAGAAAATAAGTCTGAGAAAATAGTTTCCAGAGCAGAAGCAAAAAACGAATCTATCAAACAAAAGAAGATTCAAGAAGCAAAAGAGAAGTTCAATAAGTTCAAATCTGAATTCGAAACTTACAAGTCTGAGCACAAAGTAGAATTGAAAGAGCTCGAAATGAACCTCAAGGCTACTGAAAAAGAAGTAAATGCTAAACAAAAAGACTTCCAAGCAAAAGTTGAAGAAATCGAAAGTAAAGAATCTGAAATTAATACAATCCGTCAAAATCTTGATAAACAATTATCAATAGTTGCTAAAAAGAAACAAGAGCTTGAAAGTGCGAATGAAGTACATATCAAAAAACTAGAAACAATTGCAAAGTTATCTGAATCGGAAGCTAAAGAGCAATTGCTAGATGCAGTAAGAGCAAAGTCTGAAACTGAAGCAATGGCCATTGAAAAAGAAGCAGTAGCTACAGCAAAAGCCAATGCAAATAAAGAAGCCAAAAAGATTGTTATTCAATCAATACAAAGAATGTGTGCTGAGTATACAATTGAAAATACGGTTTCGGTATTCAATCTTGAAAGTGATGACATCAAAGGTCAGATCATTGGCAGAGAAGGAAGAAATATACGTGCTTTAGAAGCTGCGACAGGTGCCGAAATTGTTGTTGATGATACTCCAGAAGCGATCATCATATCAAGTTTTGATCCGATCAGAAGAGAGGTCTGTCGACTTTCCCTTAAGAGATTGGTAGCTGATGGTAGAATCCACCCAGCAAAAATCGAAGAAACAGTTGAAAAAACTAGAAAGCAACTAGACGAACAAATAGTTGAGATCGGAGAAAGAACTGTAATCGATCTTGACATTCATGGTTTACATCCTTACTTAGTGAAAATGGTTGGTCGTATGAGATTTAGATCATCATATGGACAAAACCTATTGAAGCACAGTATCGAAACTGCAAACTTATGTGCTGCATTAGCATCAGAATTAGGATTAACTCCTAAGCAAGTAAAGATGGCTAAACGAGCTGGCCTTCTTCATGATATAGGTAAAGTAGCCGAGGAGGATTCTGAATTATCACACGCACTATTAGGTATGCAGATTTGTGAAAAACACAATGAGCATGAGGTAGTACTCAATGCAGTAGGAGCTCACCACGATGAGTTAGAAATGAACAATATCATCTCTCCTATCGTACAAGCGGGTGATGCAATATCAGGTGCAAGACCTGGTGCAAGAAGAGAAATACTCGAAAGTTACATCAAGCGTATCGGTGAGCTAGAAGATATCGCAATGGGACACGAGGGTGTGCAGAAAGCATATGCAATGCAAGCGGGTAGAGAATTAAGAGTAATCGTAGAATCTGATAAAGTATCTGATTCTTATGCTGATGATTTAGCATTTATGATTTCTCAGAAAATTCAAGACGAAATGCAATATCCTGGTCAGGTAAAAGTGACTGTGATTAGAGAGAAAAGAGCAACAGCGTTTGCTAGATAATCAAAAAGAAACTTAACCTGAAATCATAAATAACCTATTACTTTTAGACATAATAAATGCTGGTCAACTTGAAAGTTGATTGGCATTTATTATATCTATGAATATTAGATGAGCATGTTGAGTTAAAACTCGAAGCCCTATATACTTATGAGTTCAAGTAACCAATATTATTATTTCTAATTAACTTGCACCTTATTTTTGATTAAGAGAAAGTTGTTACAAACATGCTTACACCATCTACCCGAGCACTAGATATAGGTGCTTCGCCTATCAGGAGCCTATTGCCATATGCTGACAAAGCAAAACAGGAAGGAAAACACATCTTCCATCTCAATATCGGACAGCCTGATATTAATACTCCAGAACATGCCCTCGAGCGAATAAAAAATATCAATCACCCGATAGTGGGTTACGGTCCATCAGAGGGATTACCAGTGCTGAGGGATACGGTTGCCCGATATTATGATAAGTTTGATGCTAAGATCTCCATGGAAAATGTTTATGTCACTACGGGTGCATCCGAGGCCATACTATTTACCTTATTGGCTACTTGTGACAATGACGACGAAGTTATAATTCCTGAGCCTTTTTATGCTAATTATTTGGGATTTGCTCATCTAGCAAATGTCAATATCGTTCCACTGACGACTCACTTAGAAACAGAATTTGCATTGCCTGCACCTGGCGAATTTGAAAAACTAATTACCTCCAAAACCAAGGCCATCTTCCTTTGTAACCCTGGAAATCCAACTGGGCAGATGTATACAGCTGAGCAATTAGAAGTGTTAATGTCTATAATCAAGAAACATGATTTGTTCTTGATTGTGGATGAAGTGTATCGAGAGTTTTGCTACGATCAGACATTTACTTCGGTACTTTCATTTAGAGGCATAGAGCAGCATGTTATAGTTATTGACTCAATATCTAAGGTGTTTAGTTCGTGTGGTGCTAGAGTGGGTTATCTCATTACAAAAAACAAACCTCTCCTCGAAGCGGTAACAAAATATGCCCAACTAAGATTATGTCCTCCATATTTTGGTCAGCAACTAGCGCTGGAATGTTACCATGATGCAGATCTATATATAGATGCGGCTAGACAAGAATATAAAATCAGAAGAGAAGTCCTCTACAATAATCTGAAGCAATTACCAGGAGTTGCTTTTTATAAACCCATGGCTGCATTTTATAACATCGTAAAATTACCTGTTTCAGATGCTGAGCAATTTTGCAAATGGATGCTTACATATTTTGTTCACAATGGAAATACAGTAATGCTAGCTCCAGCAAATGGTTTTTATTTTAATAAAGGACTTGGACAAAAACAGGTCAGAATTGCATATATTTTGAACAGCAACGACCTAAATAAAGCTATGGAGTGTCTCAAAATTGCAATAAATCAATATCCGGCGTAAAATAAATTAATTCTCAAAACGATTATAATTTCCTTTTATTTCCCATTATTTATAATATAAAATATCAGACGGCAGTATAATGTTTTGCATTTAATTATACTTGATAAATTCAAGAGCATTATTTGCTAAGTTGAATATTTATATTCACATTTGTATAGTGATTTTAACCATAACATATAACACTCTACCGTCTGCTTCTGCAAGACTTACTCCAAGGAGAACAAGACCCACTTGGGTCTAAATAGTTATATGCCGTAGGGTGATGTCCTACAACTCGCGTCTTCATCATTTTCACATATTAATATAATAGAAAGGCTTTCAGATTCCAAGAATTTAGAATTGTATTTCATGGATTCAGGACACTTTCTTCTTCGTTATTGAGATCAATCTCAGTTTCGTTTTCAATCATTTTATAATTCTGTTATTATGGAAGTAATAATTAGAACCGCTACATCCGATGATGCTACCTATGCATCATTGATATGTGATTGGTATATCATATCCTCGAAAGAAAGAGGGACAGGCATCGCACTAAGAACGGAAGAATACATCTCTCAAAAAATAATTTCCGGGAATGCTGTCATTGCCATCAAAGGTGAAACCATCTTAGGGTTTTGCTACGTCGAGACTTTTGAAGGTGCAAAATATGTTTCCAATTCTGGGCTCATCATAGGCAAGACATATAGAGGAAATGGCCTTGCAAAAGAGATCAAAACCGCAGCAGTGAATCTTGCTCGCAAACGATATCCATTTTCCAAAATATTCGGAATAACGACTAGTGATGTAGTGATGAAAATCAATTCTGATCTGGGCTATATTCCCGTGTCATTTGCCAAATTAACTTTGGACATCAAATTTTGGGATGGTTGTATAAGTTGCACAAACTACGACATCCTTCTACGAAATGATCGAAAAATGTGCCTTTGCACAGGAATGCTAGCCTCCTCAGCGGAAGAAATGAAAATCAATCTAACTAACCTTATCATCAATGAAAACAAAAAATAAACAACTGACGCTCGCCTACAGTGGTGGTCTAGATACATCATACTGCATTCCCTATTTGAAAGATGCCGGATACGATATCCATGCGATAAATGTCAATACAGGCGGATTTACAAAGAAGGAACTACAAGAGATAGAAGATAGGGCCATGCAACTGGGAGCAGTAAAATTTGAATCTCTCAATATTGAAACAGAATATTGGGAAAAATGTGTGAAGTTCCTCCTCTTTGGGAATGTGCTTAGAAATAATACTTATCCACTAAGTGTCTCTTCCGAGCGGCCATTTCAGGGATTGGCATTGCTTCAATACTGTATTGATCATGAGATAAACTATTTTGCTCATGGCAGCACTGGTGCTGGAAATGATCAAATCAGATTTGACATTTTATTTCAATCATTGGCGGCTCATATTGAAATAGTCACACCCATCAGAGATCAGACATTATCAAGAGATGCAGAACTGGCCTATCTTCAAAATAAGGGCTTCGAATGGACGCAGATACAGAAGAAATATTCCATTAATAAAGGCATATGGGGCACAAGTATCGGAAGAGCTGAGACACTGACTTCTAACATGACCTTACCCGTAGAAGCATATCCGACAATGAAAACCAAGAGTGAAGCCGAAGAGGTCACCATCACTTTTGAACAGGGAATCCCAGTTGCGATAAATGACAATCTATTTGACTCCCCTATCGCCCTAATCAGAGCATTGGACGCGAAAGCTGGAGCATATGGCATTGGTCGAGATATACATGTAGGTGACACTATATTGGGTATAAAAGGAAGAGTCGGATTCGAAGCTGCGGCACCACTAATCTTGATCAATGCCCATGAATTGTTAGAAAAGCATACGCTCACCAAGTGGCAGATCCACTGGAAAAAACAACTATCTGACTGGTACGGTATGATGCTTCACGAAGCGCAATATCTAGATCCATTGATGAGAAATATTGAGTCATTCCTTACTGATACACAACAAAATGTCACTGGCAAAGTGATCATCAAATTGCTTGAATATCGATTTGTCTTGAATGGTGTGATATCTGACAATGACTTGATGATTTCGAAATTCGGAGCATATGGCGAAGAAAATAAAGCATGGACAGGTGCCGATGCTAGAGGATTTACAAAAATATTGAGCAATCAGATGGCAATATATTATAGTGTCCACAACCACAAAAAATAGAAGATGAAAAAGATAAAAGTAAATATAATTGGAGCCGCAGGTTTTGTAGGTGGTGAATTGATACGATTACTAGCTCACCATCCTAATGTCGCTACTCTCGGAGTACAAAGCAATAGCCAAGCTAGCAAAAAGATTGGAGCTGTTCATCGTGATTTATATCATTCAGACTTGATCTTTAGTAGTGATTATGATAGAGATGCGGATGTACTATTTATTAGTAAAGGCCATGGTCAGTCCAAGAAATTTGTCGAACAATTGGAGGTGACTGATGATACAGTGGTGATAGATATGTCTAGGGATTTTAGAATGATATCTGATGAGAACGAATTTGTGTACGGCCTCCCAGAATGGAACAAGTCTCTTATCAAATCCACAAATAGAATAGCAAATACTGGTTGCTTTGCCAATGCTATTCAACTTGCCATATATCCATTGGCCGAAAGTGGTATACTGGTAGATGATATCCATATACAAGGAATGACAGGATCCACAGGTGCTGGATTTTCCAGTCTAGACACCACACATTTCAGCTGGAGAGAAAGCAATATTTCTGTGTACAAAGCATTCACCCATCAACATCTATCGGAAGT
Source organism: uncultured Saprospirales bacterium (assembly GCA_913061325.1). Lineage (GTDB taxonomy): Bacteria > Bacteroidota > Bacteroidia > Chitinophagales > Saprospiraceae > CAJXUU01. The sequence continues at coordinate 14,998 of CAJXUU010000042.1, forward strand.
AAAGCAGCTAATAGATGCGCACATATCTGACTATCGAGGTGAAGTAAATTTTATACCCATGAGAGGAAATTTCACAAGAGGAATCCTAGTCAGTGCATATACTAAAACCGACAAATCCATCGATGAACTGAATGAATTATATGCAAAAATGTATGACCACGAGCCATTTGTTCATATCAGCAATGAAGCCATAGATATGAAGCAAGTCGTCAATACGAACAATGCACTAATCAGTGTTCAAAAAATTGACAATAAAGTATTAATCACCTGTGCCATAGATAATCTACTAAAAGGAGCAGCAGGCCAAGCGGTACAAAACATGAATATCAATCAAGGTTTTGAAGAAGATACAGGTCTAAACCTAAAGCCTAGTGCTTTCTAAATAACTAGAATTATGAAATTACAAGAAGTATATAGCTTATTCAATGTAGAACCCATCAAAGCCAAAGGTTGCAAAGTCTATACCGCCGATGGTACAGAATATTTAGACTTTTACGGTGGGCATGCCGTGATCAGTATTGGTCATAGTCACCCATATTTTGTATCACAGATGAAGCAACAGATAGACAAGATGATTTTTTATTCTAATTCTATCAAAAATCAATTGCAAGTACAACTAGCTGATCATCTAGGCAAATTGTCGGGTTGTGTAGACTACGAATTATTCCTTTGCAATTCTGGTGCTGAGGCTGTAGAGAATGCGCTGAAAATGGCTTCTTTCAAGACAAAAAGACATAAGATTCTATCTATTAAGAACTGCTTCCATGGTCGGACATCTGCAGCAGTTAATGCTACTGACAATCAAAAAATCAAAGCCCCAATAAATACCAGATTCGAAACTACATTTATAGAAATGAATGATATCGAAGCATTGAAAAAAAGTCTATCAACTCATACATATGCAGCTGTTATTATCGAATGCATCCAAGGTGTGGGCGGATTAGACGAAGCGAATGACGATTTTTTAAAAGAGATCGAATCGATCTGCATCCAAACCAATACTGCCTTCATTGTCGATGAGATACAAAGCGGATTTTGTCGATCGGGAGATTTTTTCGCCTTTCAGAAATCTGGAGCCCAACCTGACATCATAACTATAGCAAAAGGAATGGGCAATGGGTTCCCAATAGCAGGCGTGATGACTCGATCAGGATTTATCGATTCGTGGACGGGGATGCTTGGGACCACTTTTGGCGGCAACCATCTAGCCTGCACAGCGTGTAATGCAGTATTAGAAGTGATAGAATCCGAAGATATTCTAGCCAATGTAAACACCATAGGTCAATATCTAACAGATGCTATTCTTTCCATTGATGGAGTGGTAGAAGTGAAAGGCCGAGGATTGATGCTAGGAGCAAAATTTGACTATCCAGTTGCAGTCTTACGTGCTAGTCTAGTGTATGAAAACAAGCTATTCACAGGTTCTGCAAAAGACCCCAACTTGCTTAGAATATTACCTCCGTTGAATATTTCTAAAGATGATGTTGATTGTTTTATTGATAAACTGAGGACAGGAGTGACAAAGCACAATCAGGCATTAGTTACTTCATAATCAAATCTTTAAAATTAAAAGAATGAACAATTTCATAAATCCCAGATACTTCATTGATGTAAATTCACTTGTCAAAGAAGCTATTGAATTCAAATCTCAGGGATCAAATAACAGTGAGATTGGAAGAGGAAAAACGATGGTCTTACTATTTTTCAACGCAAGTCTCAGAACACGAATAAGTACTCAGATAGCCGCGGAACAATTAGGTATGAACGTACTCTTTCTGGACATGTCATCATCATGGAATATAGAGACAGAGGAAGGCACTATTATGAATTTTGATACAGCTGAGCATATAAAAGATGCCGCAGCTGTGCTCAGTATGTATGCGGATATTATTGGAGTACGAGCATTTGCAAAACTTGAGGATAAGGCACTCGACTATTCTGATCATCTGATCAATGCCCTACACAAATACTGTACTGTTCCTATCATCAATTTAGAATCATCGATCCGTCATCCACTGCAGTCATTGGCAGATATGATGACCATAAAAGAGCATTCGGGCAGTACAAAACCAAAAGTAGTTCTCTCTTGGGCTCCCCACCCCAAAGCATTGCCTCATGCTGTGGCAAATTCATTTTTGGAGTGGGCTCAGTTATGCAATTACAAAGTTGTAGTCACCCATCCCGAGGGATATGAATTAGAGGCAGACTTTATGGAAGGGCACATACTAGAGCCAGATCAAGAGAAAGCAATAGAGAATGCAGATTTCATCTATGTAAAAAATTGGTCTGCTACATCAAACTATGGAAAAGTGCTCAATCAGGATGAGAAGTGGATGATGAACAAAGCTAAATTACAAAAGGCAAACAATGGACACTTCATGCATTGTATGCCAGTCAGAAGAAATGTAGTAGCAACAGATGAAGTCATTGACAGCCCGGATAGCCTCATGCACAACCAAGCAAAAAATAGACTGCATGCTGCTAAGTATATCATCAAAACTATACTCGAAAATGGATAAGATAACGGTAGTCAAAATAGGTGGTAAGATCATTAATGCAGGAGAACTATTGAATGAATTTTTGGATCAATTTTCAAAAATAGAAGGGATGAAAATCTTAGTCCATGGAGGTGGTAGATCCGCTACTAATATGTTGACCAAATTAGGAATAGTACCGAAAATGCACAATGGAAGAAGGATAACAGATAAGGCTACGCTAGATGTATGTATCGGCCAATATGCTGGAAATATTAATAAAAAAATAGTTGTCTTATTGCAATCCATCGGTGTAGATGCTATCGGACTATCTGGCGCTGATGGTGGCCTTATCAAAGCTAGTAAAAGGCCAACAGATCCCATTGATTTTGGATATGCAGGAGACATCGAATCAGTGGAATCTAAGAAATTGAAAAGTCTATTAGATTTGGGATATGTACCTGTATTTTGTGCTCTCACAGCTGATAAAAATGGACAATTACTCAACACCAATGCAGACACAATCGCTTCGTCTATTGCGGTGGCTATGGTCGGTTTTGCAGAGATAAATTTACAATTCTGTTTTGAGTACAATGGTATCTTATCTGATCTAGTCTCTGAAGCTATTATACATGAAATAGAATGTAGTAATTTTCATAAACTCATCAAGCAAAAAATATTAGAAGGAGGAGTCATACCTAAAGTACACAATGCTATAACTGCGAAACTAAACGGAGTAGAATCAGTCGCCATTTGTGGTATTTCCAATCTTTTGGATTTACGCAACTCGACTAAAATCATATAATATGGAACAATTAAAAAATGAAGCAATAGATCTTCTAATAAAATTGATTAAAACCCCTTCTCTATCAGGAGAAGAGGATGGTACAGCAGAGATAATAACCAACTATTTGAAAGGAAAAGGAATCCCTTTTGGCACCATAAAAAATAACATCATTATTAAGAATAAGTATTTTGAAACGGAAAAGAAGACAATCCTCCTCAATTCTCATCATGATACTGTGAAGCCAAATGCTTCTTGGGTTTCTGATCCTTTTGGAGCCATGATCACAGGCGAAAAAATAGTAGGTTTAGGCAGCAATGATGCTGGTGGATCACTTGTGTCATTGTTGGCTACCTTTCTTCATTTTTATAAAAATGAAATGGATCACAATTTAGTATTAATCATGTCTGCCGAAGAGGAAAACTTTGGACCGAACGGAATCAAAAGAGTGATAAACGAAATTGACTTCCCTATCGAATTAGCAATCGTAGGAGAGCCTACTGAGATGAAAATGGCTATCGCAGAAAAAGGACTGTTGGTTTTAGACGGATTGGCGAAAGGAGCATCTGGTCACGCTGCAAGACCTAATGGTCAAAATGCCATAGACATAGCACTAAGAGATGTTCAAAAAATCAATAATTATCAATTTACAGAGACGTCCGACATCATAGGTCCTGTAGTCAAATCTGTTACTCAAATCAAAGCAGGCTATCAGCATAATATTATACCAGATGAATGTCATTTCGTGGTGGATGTAAGGGTCAATGAACATTATAAACTAGAAGATATTTTTGAAATTCTACAAGATCAATGCACATCGACACTAACCGCTAGATCATTTAATAACGCTCCGTCAGGGATTGCTGAAGATCATTGGATTGTGAAGGCAGGGAAGATGCTAGGTATAGAGACATTTGGATCAGTTACCCTTTCTGACCAAGTCAACCTACCGTGCAATAGTATAAAAATAGGACCAGGTGATTCCAATCGGTCACACCAAGCAGAAGAGTATATTCTGATATCAGAAATAGAAGAGGGGATTGATGTTTACATTAATCTATTAAAACAAGTAGTGATTTAAGGTCTTCACACATCACTATTAATGAACATAATAAAAGAGGAGCAATGAAAATTTGGCAAAAAGATATAACATTAGATCAGCGAATAGAAACTTTCACTATTGGGCACGATAAGATATTTGATTTGCAGCTTGCAAAGTATGATATCATCGCATCTATCGCTCATGTGCAGATGCTACAGAAAGTCGAATTACTGACGAAGGAAGAAGGTACGGCATTAGTCGCTGCGCTAAGAGAACTGGAAGAGGTCGTTCAGAATGGCAACTATGTCATAAGTGAAAATGTAGAGGACATTCATTCTCAGGTAGAAAATGACTTGATCAAAAAGCTAGGTGATACTGGAAAAAAAGTGCACATGGGCAGATCTAGAAATGATCAAGTCTTAGTGGCTCTCAAGCTTTACTATCGGGCCGAGTTGGACATAATCCACAAACTACTCAAGAAAAATATAGAGACTTTCATAACTATGGCAAAAGAACACAAAAGTATTCTGATGCCAGGCTATACACACATGCAAGTCGGTATGGTTTCTAGTTTCGGGCTATGGTTTTCTTCGTTTGCCGAAGCATTGGTTGATGATGCGAATTTGCTATTTTCAAAAATGGAGATCATAGATCAAAATCCGCTAGGCTCTTCGGCGGGATATGGGAATTCTTTTCCACTAGATCGGCAATTAACTACAACACTTCTAGCGTTCAATTCTTTGCATGTCAATTCCATCTATGCTCAGACGACAAGAGGAAAGTCAGAATTATGGATTGGCCAAATTGTTGCTTCCATTGCCATCAGTATTAATCGGTTTGCTACAGATGTATGTATGTTTTGCAATGAGAATTATAAGTTTATCTCATTGCCAGATAATGTAACCACTGGATCATCTATCATGCCTCATAAAAAGAATCCTGATGTATTTGAGCTAATCAGAGCCAAATGCAACCAGCTGATCACCGTCCCCAATCAAATAACAATGATCATTAGTAATCTTCCGTCTGGCTACAATAGAGATGTTCAATCACTCAAGGAGATCATTTTCCCAGCTATTGCTATGATACAAGATGTGCTATCCATATTAAACTACATTATCCCGCAAATAGAGGTCAATAAATCCATACTTGATGACCCGAAGTATGATTACCTATTTAGTGTAGAAGAAGTGAATCAAAAAGTCTTAGAAGGCATGCCATTTAGAGATGCATATTTAGCTGTGGCCAAAGATATCCAATATGGAAATTTTAAACCTAGTAAAGAGGTTTCGCACACTGCTATAGGGAGTATTGGGAATCTTGGATTGGATCGGATTTTGAGAAAATTAAATTCAGATCCCCATTCGGAAATAGGGATCTGAAACATTACATTTTACCATGCTTTCACAAAGACAACAAAAACCAAAATCATTGTATGCTATCCATCAGTGAGCTTTTCAGCAAAAGCATTCTCGTCTACTCCCCAAATATTTTCTCTTGTTGATCTATACTCTCGTCATGTACTGCCTTGATAAACCGTGTAATGAAATCATCACTCAAGTCATGTGCTTTTGCTCTTTCCTTATATTTATTAAGGATTTTTTGCCATTGAGCGGATTGAAGAATTGTAATATTATTCTCTTTTTTATATGTTCCAATATCTCTTGCAACAGCCATTCTAGAAGACAAGATACTGATCAATTCATCATCGATAAGGTTGATTTGCTTTCTTAGTTTTTCTAGTTCTGACCTTTGTGGATTATTTGTTGGATCATATTCTCTCAAAACAAGATCTTTCATCATTTGTCCATAAACTTCCGGAGTGATTTGTTGTTTTGCATCCGACCATGCCTTATCAGGATCGATATGCGATTCTATCATAAGTCCGTCCATATTGAGATCCATAGCTTTTTGAGATACTTTCTGAAGGATATCTCTTCTTCCACAAATGTGTGATGGATCGTTGATCATTGGCACATCAGGCATTTCTTGCTTAAAGTCGATAGCATACTGCCATTGAGGTCTATTTCTATAAAATTTTTCTCCAGAGAATGAAAAGCCTCTGTGAATGGCCGCTATCTTTTTCAAACCAGCTTTTTGCAATCTTTCTACCGCTCCTAACCAAAGACCAAGATCTGGATTGATTGGGTTTTTTACCATGATTGGAATATCCACACCCTTGAGTGCATCCGCTATTTCTTGTACTGCAAATGGATTTACTGTAGTCCGAGCTCCTATCCAAAGTACATCAATATCAAATTCAAGACACAATTCAACATGACTAGCTTTAGCTACTTCTGTTGTGACCGGAAGACCAGTTTCTTCTTTCACTCTTTTCATCCATGGCAGCCCAATTGCGCCAACACCTTCGAATGCATTTGGTCTAGTTCTAGGCTTCCATATACCCCCACGAATCATATCCACTTTTCCAGTTGCTTGTAATCTTTTTGCAGTTGTTAATAATTGTTCTTCTGACTCGACCGAACAAGGTCCAGCTATCAGTAATGGTCTATTTTCTTTTGGTAAAAATGTATTCTTCATAATCTCTTTATTCAATTTATTGTAATTCTCTTCCTTATTGATTCAATACTCGTTTTATATCATTAGCATCAGACATTAGTTTGACCATGCTTTCGTGATCTTCTAATTCAATTGCTGTCTTGAACTTTGAAAGCGTTTTTATGTAACTGTCCAACGCTTCTCCAATATACTTTCTATTCTTTCCAAATATAGCTGCCCACGTATTTGGGTTACTTTTTGCCAACCTAGAAGTAGACTTGAATCCTGTACTCGCAAGATTGAATATCTGTTTTTCATCTTTCTCTATATCAAGAACAGTCAAACCCAGTGAAAACGAAGTGACATGTGACAAGTGAGATACATATGCTAAATGTCGATCATGCTCTATTGGTGACATGAAATTTGTAGTCATACCAATACTTTCGAATATTTGTAGTGCAATATTCAATGCAGCTGAACTCGACTTTTCCTTTTCACAAATTATGTTTTTAGCATTATTAAACAATCCTTTGAAAGCTGCCTCTGGTCCCGAAAATTCAGTTCCTGCCAATGGATGAGCCGCTACATACTGCGATCTATTTGCATGTCCCTCAACCGCACTACAAATATCACTTTTAGTAGATCCTACATCGATCACTATAGCATCCTCTCTTACCACATTCAAAATCTGCGGTAACAATGATTCGATAATATCTACTGGAGTTGCTAATATAATAACATCTAAATCCAATGCAACTTCGCCTATACTGGAAATCCTATGTACCAATCCAAGTTCAAGGGCAGCTTTACAATGATCTGCGTTATTATCAACCCCTGTGACATCTACATTGATTTGTGCTTTGAGATCTTTTGCAATCGATCCTCCGATTAGCCCTAATCCTACAACTCCTATTCTCATTCCTATTGATTTTGACTTTTTCTGAAAGTATCCTTGCTTTCCAAATTCTGTGATTCAAATTTCCTGAGATCTTGGAGGTTTTCATTATTAATAGTGGGTTGCCCCCCAGTAACATTTTCCCTAATTCTATCTAATGCTGTTCGCAAAGTATTCTCGTCACTACATAGTGAAATTCTAACATACCCTTCGCCATTAGATCCAAAAATATGCCCTGGACTGATAAACACCTTTGCATTATATAAGATGTGGTCACAAAAATCGGCTGAAGTTAACCTTGAGTTTTTGATCTTTGCCCAAACGAACATTCCTACTTTGTCCTCTTCATATTCAGCACCAATTTCTTCCATTATTTCTTGAGCAATCCTTTTGCGTGAAGCATATACCCTATTGAGTGAATCCATCCATTCTTGCCCCATTGATAGCGCTTTTGCAGCAGCTAATTGAAGCGGCTTATACATCCCACTATCCATATTCGATTTGAACTTCATGACAGTATTAATCATGTTTTGATGACCAACCAATGCACCCACTCTCCATCCTGCCATATTATAGCATTTACTAAGACTAATTAGTTCTACACACCAATCTTGAGCACCCTCTATTTGCATTATACTAATTGGATTATCATTGAGTATGAATGCATATGGATTATCATGGCAAATAATAATTTCATGTTTCTTAGCGAAGGCTACTAGTTTTCCATAAAAAACTAGGTCTGCACTCGCACCGGTAGGCATATGAGGGTAGTTGATCCACATGAGTTTTACTTTCGAGAGATCTTGTGATTCTAGTTCTACAAGATCAGGGAGCCAATTGTTCTCAGCTTTCAGATCATAAAAGACTGTATTCGCACCAGCCAATGCAGCGGTCATGCTGTATGCCGGGTATCCAGGATTTGGCACCAGCACTTCATCTCCATCATTGAGAAGACTCATGTGTATGTGCATGATTCCTTCTTTCGATCCCATGAGTGGCAATACCTCCGAATCAGGATTGATCGATACATCAAAGTGTCTTTTGTACCACTCCGAAAAAGCAGACCTTAATACTGGCTGACCTTTATAAGATTGATATTTATTTGCATCAAACTCGTCGGCATTGGTCTTAAGAATGTCTATCACCTCTTTTGGTGGCAATAAGTCAGGACTCCCTATTCCAAGGTTTATTATCTGTACTTCATTATTTGCATTAAGAGCCGCTATTTCGGCCAATTTCTTTGCGAAATAATATGTAGATACAGTTTCTAGCCGTTTTGATTGTTTTATCTTCATGTATTGGTTTAGCTTTTATCAACGATTCGGATAATCTTATTTTCATTAAAAGTGAACTCTGATTTCCCATCGAATTCAATCTTTTCATCTGCTTTAACTCCTGTTGGAAAGTTGATTTTTGCAACTCCTCTATACTTAATATTTAATAGAATATAATTCTCAGATAAGTCCCAGGAAATTACTGTTTGTGAACGAGATGAAAAATATTCAAAACCGGTCATAGCTAATTTTTTAAATTCTTTCAATCCATTTGTACAATGAGTAAGCTTTCCATTTGTATAATTTTCAAATACTATTTTAGGATCTAAGCTCTTCACCATTCCAGCAATATCAAAATTATTATATGCCGAGATATATGATTCAATCATATGTTTGTATGTGTTTTTCATAGTGATTTATTAAATCAACAATTTTTTGATATCATCTTTTTTATAAACTCCTAGTTCCGTATATTCTTGCGTGAACTCCATCAAATCTTCTCTTAGGTTTTCATACTGACTCGTCTCATCAAATTCAATATCTAGATGAAAGAAATATTCTCTTATCTGTCCCAACACTGGGAATGACTGTAGTTTACTCATATTCAAATCATGATTATGAATTACTTGTAGCACTTTCAGCAATTGACCTTTTACGTCAGGAATTCTTATATATATTGATGCCTTATCTGCTTTTTCATTTTTCCTTTTGCATTCTCTTTCCAGTATATAGAATCGCGTATAATTCGACTTACTTGTTTCGATCTCACTTCCTAACACATCCAACCCATATAAATCTGCGGCCTTTATACTAGAAACACTGGCTATATCTAGACTTTTATTCTCCATTACCTTAAGTGCACTAAGTGCTGTATCCTCTGTTTCTACTAATTTGATCTCAGGATAGTTTCTTAGGTATTTAAGACATTGATTCAGTGCCATTGGATGAGAATGAACTTCTTTTATGTCTTCTATTTTTGACCCTGGGTATGCTAGTAGATTATGTTTTATCCTAAGATATCTTTCACCAACGATCCAGAAGCCATATTCTCGCAATACTCTATAATTCTGAAGGATAGTGCCTGCAATTGAGTTTTCTATAGCCATTACTGCACCATCTACTTTACCGTCAGCCAACATCTTAGCTAATATGTCAAATGAATCAGCAGGTATACTTTCAACATCATCACCAAAATATTGGTGACAAGCTTCATCATGAAAGCTACCTGGATATCCTTGTATTGCTATTTTTTTTCTCTTCTCCATTATCCTATCTAAAACAAAAGCCCAATTCATTTTTTTGACTGGGCTTATTTAATCTTCAACTAAGAATACATATTAACTAGGCCCTATCCTTAAAATAGAAGTAACTCCAGTATGTAAAATATGTGTTAGCCATTTTTATAACCGTTTATTAAATTGAGTATGATCTCCATAAATAAAAAAAAGGACTTGAATTTCTTCAGGTCCTTTCTATTATTTATTTATAAAATAACAATATAGTACCTGTTCCTACTCACTAAAATAGAACCAGAAATAATAGTTGTTATATGTGAAATCTCTTTTTATCATTGCGTAAACATATAGGTTTTATTTAAACAATACTACTATTCCAAAATATATTTTAAACATAAGTACATAATATTGAGACAGTTGCATAGGCAACAATATTTGTTTGTATATATTTACAATGAAAATAATGAATTCTAATCAAATGAGCATGTTTCTATCAAAGCCTGATGAATCCAAAGAATTTTTCACTAATGAGAGGTGTCATATTCTAGAAATATTGGATAATCATAATTCCAACAAACCATTTTCTATTGCTCGTGCTAGAGTAGAACCTGGAATAACCACTGCTTGGCATCGACTATCTGATATTGTGGAGTATTACTACATTTTAAGTGGAATAGGATTTATGGAAATCGGTGAAGAAGAAGGCTTCAATGTTGGTAAAAACGATATCATTACTATACCCGCTAGTTTTGCTCAACGGGTTCAAAATACAGGAGAAGAAGATCTCATTTTCTTAGCGATTTGTAATCCTCCTTTTACTGATGCAAATTATGAAGATCTAGAAAATGTCTGATATCGTATTTATAACCGAAAGATTGGTCGTTCGTCAACTGACAAAAGAAGATTTTGACGCTTTTTATATTATGCAGAGCAATCCTAAAGTAATGCAATATATAAAGGCCGCTCTAAATTATGAGGAAGCTAAAGATGAATTAGCGAAATTCATTGGATACTATTCTAATCCAGATAAATTTTATAACATATGGGCAGTTACAAATTCTGAAACCAATCAATTTGTAGGGATTTGTGGCGTGTATCAAAATCAACAATCGGACTTTGAAATTGCTTACAGATTTACAGAAGTGAAATGGGGATATGGATACGGAAGTGAAATTACAGCTTCCTTGATTCAATATTCTTTGAAAGAATTCAAAATACCGCAACTGGTCGCCTATGTATATACTGAGAATATGCCATCAGTGAAAATACTAGAAAAGCATATGACGTTTGTTGAGGAATCTGTACACCAAGCAACAGGAAAAATGGGTAGAAAATATGTAGTTACAAATCACAATTAAGCCAAGTCATAGATTATAATTACAACTGCGCATCTACTTCTAACAAATCTTCCTCATCTACGTTTTTATACATAGACAATACCTTATTTTTTGCTGCAATTCTTACTTCTTCATCAATATGGCAAGCGATAGTTACTAAACCAAAGCCTAGTACGCCAATATCATCAGTAAAACCGATCAAAGGTGTTAAATCTGGAATAGAATCGATCGGAGAAAGCAAATAAGCTAATGAACCAAGAATAATATTCTTTGCCCATCTAGGTGTTTCAGCTCTATTGTATGCAAAGAATAGTAGCATAGCCGAATAAGTGATTTTTACACCAACGGTATTTAACTTGACCTTTAGGAAATGGGTCAGTTTTTTAATCGGATCTGTATTATATATATTCTTTTTGCATTTCATATTGTATACTATTATTACCCTGTCTCTTATACACATCTGACGCTGCCGACGAAGAGGATAG
>CAJXUU010000043.1 GCA_913061325.1 uncultured Saprospirales bacterium
TCTACACTATCCTCTTCGTCGGCAGCGTCAGATGTGTATAAGAGACAGGGATTATTCAATCAAAAATTGTGGTTAATTGCTAGACTGAACGGCGTAGAATCGTTTAATAATGGTGACATATTTGAAAATATAAATAGCACAAGCATCTTTGCCGATAGAGCTGAATATACAAGTTATGGTGTTGAAGCAGCTTACTATATTACAAAGCAATTTGGTATATCGGCTTCATTTGCATCTGCATTCAGAGGAAAGATTATAGCAGCTGCACCATCATACTCAGTAGGTGTATTTTTGGATTTGAGCAAGTAGGATTATTTGATGTGGTGATGTGGTGATGTGTTATAATTGAGGAATCGCTGAATCGCTGAATCAGCCCGAGAATTTGTAATTCTCTATACTGATCGACGTGTTTGCTGTGCAAACCACTCGTTTGTCCTCCTTCGGAGGAGGATTAAGAAGGAGGGAGTTGTCGTGATAATTGTGATAGTATTAAGAATCTATATATGAATTCTTTATTAGAGGCACAATCAACTTGGAGGCTTTAGGGTGAATTGTTGATATATTGATTTGTGGATTTGGTTCATAATGTTGACAACATAATGTATGGGTCAAAATCACAAAACAAATCTATCAAATTTAACAAATTTAACAAATCAAACGATTCTTCTGACCTAGCCAAATAATTCTTCTAAGAAGATAGCTACACCGTCTTCTTTGTTACTTTTGGTAATTGCATTAGATACAGTTTTGACTTCATCTCGAGCATTACCTACGGCAACGCCCATGCCTACTCCACCGATCATCTCTTCGTCATTATAGTTATCACCAAAGGCGACCACTTCTGATAGATTGATGTCATAAGAATGATCCAATAAAAGATCAAGAGCTGATAATTTTGAGATCTCTTTGCTAGCTATTTCAATATAGGTATCCTTTGATCGATAAACATGGATAGTCTCAGAATGATGCAAGAGCAAATAATTGTACAATAACTGTATATCTGATGCATCTCCCATGCACATAATTTTGTGAGCACCTTTTTTGTCAGATTTCCATTGTTCACATATACTTTGTAAATCAGCAACTTCAGGATGGACCTTTGTATTATTCATCTCTCTTTCTGCCCAATAATCAAGTGCTGCAACATACCATTCATCATTGTGATACAAGCTTGTATGTATTGAAGAATTTTTAGAGAATTCGATAATCAGTTCCGCTATATTGACTGGAATTTCTATCGATGATAAAACTTTCGCCTCTCCACTGGAATAATCTAAAACTAATCCTCCATTAAAGGATATCAGAGGATGAGTAAGAATGTCCAATTCTTCCTGTAAATGCCGCATTGCTTTTGGCATCCTAGAGGATATCAAAACCACTGGCAATCTATCTTTTATATCTTTTAGGATATCTATTGTCCGTTGAGAAAGCTGACGATCTTTATCTAGAAGCGTACCATCAATATCACTACATACTAGTTTCCAGTTCATGAATTTCTTTTCAGGGTCCAAAGCTATCAAATCGTATTGTTCTATATGTATATTACTAATTATTTTCTTGCAACAACCATTCGTTCTTTTCCTTGCATGTCATTTACAATTTCAGTTACATAAAGTGATTCATAAATAGATTTCACTTCCTGCGCATTGTATTCATTACACTCTAAGAAAATAACGCCATCCTTTTTTAAAAACCTAGCTACAAAATCATGGATCTTTTCGTAAAATATTAGTGAATTATCATCCTCTACGAACAGCGCTAAATGTGGTTCATGATCTAGAACATTTGATGACATCAATGATTTTTCCTGATTAGGAATGTATGGTGGATTTGAAACTATGATGTCAAATTGTCCTAATAGTTTATTCCATTGGTTTTCATCTAAAATGTCTACCTTTTCAAAGATTACCTTGCTTCCTAGTTTTGAATTGTTAGACTTTGCGACCTCTATTGCCTCTTCGCTTATATCCACAGAAACTACTTCAGAGTCAGTATTCAATAAATTAAGTGTTATAGGGATGCAACCAGAGCCGCTACCAATATCCAAAATTCTAGGAGCATCTAACTTATTCTTTTTTATATAGTCATGAATCAGGTAAACCAACTCTTCTGTTTCAGGTCGAGGAATGAGGACACTAGGATTTACTAGAAAGAAATAGCCATAGAATGGAGCTATCCCAGTAATGTATTGGATTGGTTCTTGATTAATAAGACGTTCTGTAATGGATACCCATTCCCATTCAGGTGCATCTAATAGCAAAGGCATATCTTCGGAAAAAACTCGAACAAAGTAGTCTATTTCTCTATTGGTAAAGTGATTTTTCAGGTCTGATTTTATTGTTTCTTCGAATGTCATTCGCCTTTCTATTCTTTTCTAAGATTACTATTTTGATAAGGCTAAAGGATAGTGAATCCCTGTAGCATATCCTCTTTTGAGCCTTTCAAATCTATCCTTTCTTAATTCCTTTTTCAAGTTTGAATGCGTGTCAGAACTATCAATTTCATAAAATTTATAATCTAACGTTTTACAAATGTCTCTTATATTAACATACTCAATATTATTGTATTTTTTACCTGCATCACTTACTTTGATCATGCTTACAGCTTCCAATAGTTGTATCCGTTTCTCTTCCTGCAATCTGTCAAAACGTCCTAAAGCTTTCGTACCAATATTTGCTGTCTCGTCATAATTCCATCCAGAAAGCTGAGATACTTCTATTTTTTCATCTTTGGAAGTCAGCATTTCTGAATTGTATTCAATCTCTAAAAACGAACACACTTTAGAGATAGTTTCCGAAGGTCGCTGGACTACATCTTCATACTTTATTTCATGATATCTTTCTTTATTACTGCTTGCAGAAATTCCACTTGATGTATTCAATAAATATATTCCGACAGAATAATGAAGGTCATATCCCCTACTCCATAATGAAGCTATGCTGTCATAAGGATTACGCAACATGTGAATCACTTTTCCTTTTTCGAATTGATCTAGAAACAATGAAAAACATGCAGAATTTGCAGGTGTTTTTTCCATCCACAACTTTGCGCTGCTTTGTGTTAGTGCTGGATGATAAAATCGATCACAAAATTCAAGAAGGGTCTCAGATTGATTTGCCAATATTTCAATTTCAGTTTTCGAATGTCCGTATTCAGATTGCTCCAAGTCTGTACCATTATAAATATGGTATCCCATATTTTTCAACCCTTTTAGCTTTCTTTTAGTTATTCTCTTTTTAGCCTTCGACCAATCATTATAGATCAATTGTTTTGCAAAGAAGGACGTTTCTTCGCCAGCAAATACATCACTATGCCTATTTAAAATATTTTTCACCAATGATGACCCAGTACTTCCAGAACCTCCCATTATTACACTCATCCTCTCATTATTTTATCAATAAGATTTATCAACTTAACTTCTTCCACTTGCCAGCAATTTACATCGCTAGCTTTCTTTGCAGAAGTAACCATATCTTGATATCTAGTAGGATCATTCAGGAATGGAATAATCGCTTTATCAATAGACTCTTCTTCCAAATCTGCAATACATACGCCAACGTTAAACTCATTACAATATCTCGAATAAACAGGAAAATCCATATTTATGGAAGGAAGTCCGGCATGCATATAGTTAAAAAACTTGTTGGCAAGAGAATACTTATAATTCAAGCTCGTGCCATCTAACAGGTTGAGCCCCAACCATGCTTTTTTTGTGATTTCATCCAACTCCTTAGGTGATTTCCATCCTAGAAATTGCACTTTATTTTCTTTGTCTACTTCCGATTTTAATTTTCTCAAACTATCTGATAAATCTCCTTCTCCAACGATGTGCAATTTAATATCTTCCTTATTTTTAGATATCCATTTTATTGCTTCTTCTAGACCTCTACCTTCATTCAAAACACCTTGGTATAGAATTATATTTTCCTTACTTCCTATATCCTCCTCATTATTTATATCCAATAAAGGAACACTTCTAATTACTTCAAAATCATGATTATACTTGACACTTAATATCTTCGATAACTCATTATTCACTGTGATATTTAGATCACTAATTGGGATGAAAATATTAGCAACTAGATTCCATAACCATTTCTTAAATTTTGAGTCTTGTAATTCTGGAACTTCTACAAAATATTCATGGGCATCATAAATTAGTTTCTTTCTTTTCAAAACAGAAACAAGAGCAGCTGATGATAAAGTATCTAAATCAACTGAATACAATAAATCGTATGATCCAAACAACAAGAAAAAAAACAACCGGATGTTGTACTCTAGATAGAACAAGACTCCACTTTCAAACCAACACTTCAATCTTTTTTGCTCAAATCTTTGTTTCAATAACTCTTGTGAAGATCTTTTTTCCCTACCAATCAACACAACCTCATATCCAGCATCTAACATACTATTGCAGATGCGATGCATTCGCTGATCCTGATTAAGGTCGTTGGTAACAGATACAGCTATTTTATATGGCATTAGCGGCTTTAGGATTAGTTTGAATTATGTTGTCTCGATCAAAATGAATTTCCTGTTCAATATGTAGTTGTTGAAGAATTGCAAGTGCCTTATTTTGTTTATTAAATGGCCACATACCCATATAACTATCACAATGCATCAATCCATTTTTTGCCACTTTCCTAAGATGTGTCAACAATGCAGATTTCTCTACTTCAGAAAACAACTTCACTTTACTTCCTCGACAAATATCACAACGTCCACAAGGTTCTTTTTCTTCTCCAAAATAGGAAAGAATAGTCTGTTGTCTGCAATCATAAGAAGTCATATACTCTTGAATCGCCCTCATTTTGGATGCTGCATTCTCTTCTCTTTTTTTATAAGTGACTTCATCAATTGCAAAAGAATTTGGAGCTGGGCGGTCCATTAAAAAAGTAATCCTAGGATCTTCAGTAGAGGGACGATAAGCAAGAATA
This sequence comes from uncultured Saprospirales bacterium, assembly GCA_913061325.1. Lineage (GTDB taxonomy): Bacteria > Bacteroidota > Bacteroidia > Chitinophagales > Saprospiraceae > CAJXUU01. The sequence continues at coordinate 4,938 of CAJXUU010000043.1, forward strand.
GTTTCTCGGTCCATCACTTTTAATTCTCTAATAAATTTCTCCAATGGAATATTTAGTTCATTGGCAAGTTTACCTTCATCTATGGTCACAAAGTCCGTAAATACTCCTTCATACTTCCTTATAAAATGCAATATCATTTGAGATTTTACATCTTTGTTTCTACTTGATAGACTTATCCTTCCTTTCGCTGATGTAAATACAATTTGGGACGGCTTTCTCATTCCTTGATTAAGGAAGAGCCATCCTTCCTTTTCCATAATGTTCAAGCACCTAAAGACTTTACCTATATGATACCTATACTTGCCACAGAAATCCTCAAGACTTAAGTCAAAAGATTCACCTGCACCACTTCCGTACCCGACTTTTAAGTAAGAACATAATCTATTATAAACCTGTTCTAAAAATTCCAAGGATGGAAAACTTGATAAATGATGTTGCTGCAACTTAACTATATCACCAAAATTAATAATCGATACTGCATGAGAAGGTTTTCCATCTCTACCCGCTCTACCCGCTTCTTGGTAGTATTCTTCAACACTAGGAGGAATATCACAATGTACCACAAAACGAACATCTGGTTTATCTACACCCATTCCAAAGGCATTGGTACAGACGATAATTTTCATTCTATTTTCAATCCAGTCTTTTTGGACTCGCATCCTTGTTTTCATATTTAAACCGCCATGGTAGTAACTAGCAATTTCTTCTCCTGGGTCTAATCCTTTATTAAGATATGCGGCAAGTTGTTCCACTTTCTTTCTGCTCCTCATATAAATGATTCCACTGCCTTTCATCTTATCAAGGAAATCACTCAGCTTATCCATCTTATCTTCAGATAGCATTACTGTAAATGATAAATTGTCTCTAGCAAAAGTTGAAGTAATCACATTCGGATTAAGCATCTCCAACTTTTCAGTAATATCATCTACCACCTTAGGAGTTGCTGTCGCAGTCACAGCAATAAATGGGACTTCAGGGTGCCATTCTCTGAGGCTCTTAATGTTATAATATGCAGGCCTAAAGTCATGTCCCCATTGAGAAATACAATGCGATTCATCAATTGCTATCAAACTTATATTAGTCTTCTTGAATCGCTCAATAAACATTATTGTTTCTAATCGTTCTGGAGAGACATATAATATCTTTAAAGGACCATTCATAAAGTTATCAAGGATGAGATCTACCTCACGAAACTTTAATCCAGAAAAAATAGCCTTAGCCATGATTCCTCTTTTGTTTAAAGAGTCTACTTGATCTTGCATGAGTGCTATAAGAGGAGAAATAACAAGAGTCTTCCCTGGCAAACAAATCGCTGGCACTTGATAACAAACAGACTTTCCAGCTCCTGTATGCAATAGAGCAACAGTGTCTTTACTTTTTAAAACAGAATCAATAACTTCAGATTGCAACGATCGAAACTGATCGAAGCCCCAATATTTTTTGAGTACTTGAAGTGGTGATGGCATGAAATAATATTCTTGTTATATAATACACGAAAGTAGCATATAAAAGCTATGTGATAAAATTAGTTATCAAAAACGTTAATGAACCCCACGGTTTTACAGAAAAGATTAGTTCATCTTTTTGATTTGAAGTCACTTTAAATGAAGGAGAATAGTTTAGAATTTAGGGCAATCAGTTCTATGTCGATGACTACCAAACAAACCAACATTTCTATTCAATTTGAAAGTCAAAGTTAACATAGCTGTAAAATAATAGTCTGTAACGTCCGCACCACCTCGTTGAGATCCTGTAGGTAGACTAACTGGTTCAGATTGGCCAAAAAACTCTCCGATTCTATTGCCAAGTTGTGCTGCTAAGATACCATTGCCAGCTGCTAACTCATCAAAGGCTACATAATTTGTAGATACATCATCAATGTAATCCGTAAAAGTTTTTCTAGCAAGGACATCAAGAGAGATATTCATCGTGTTAGTCAATTGTAATTTTGCCCCAGCACCAAATGGTATTGCTAAAGCTACTTTGCGATACTTAGAAGCAAAGCCCGGAAGCCCTTGGCCTTCTGTCCCAAGAGGTTGCAGTGCAACAGTATTTTCATCAAAAATAGTTTTAGGATTAAAATGAAAAACACCTAAACCTGCAGTAATATATGGCGATAGAGGATTATCTTCTCCAAAGTTATATCCAAAAATATGTAGTTCTCCTAAAATAGATAATTCCGTAAGAGAAGATGTAAAATTTAGATTTCTTTGTTTCTGCCAATCCAAATATGAATTACTGTCGTCACCAGAAAGCTTACCATAAAGTAAATTGGCCTTAACAGCAACATATTTGCTAAAGTTTAATTTTGCCATTCCCTGAACAGCAAGATTTACATTGCCAATATTAGCCCCAAAATCTGGTGCATTTAGATCACCCCAATACACAGAAGTCCCTATACCTAACCCATACTCAAGGTATTGAGCATCTGTTTTTGCAACCCCAAAAACACTTATGATAAAAATTAATAATAGATTCTTCATTGTATGACCTAACTTTACATATTAGTACAAAGCTTAATATTTTATTTCTTAAATCCTATGAATTTTCTGGTTTCTTTCACATAAAACGCAATAATGAGAATCTTTTATATGCTTGTATACATCTTTTGATTACAAAGCATCATAAATGACACACAATGTGTTAACTATAAATTTAAACAAATATCATATCATACGATTATTTGCTGAATTACACACAATCAAAATCTTTGTAAAAATAGATAATTAAGTAATGTCCTCAATTCTCGTCAATTAGATATTTTAATTTTACATTTGCGCATCATAAAATAATGTGAAAGTTGTACAATTGCAAAACTTAAAGTGGTAACTATATGTATTCTTTTACAGATCATTAAAATTCAAATTTATATATGAAAATAATAATAAAAACATTTGTACTCCTTTTGGTAGCGGGAAATATGTTAGCTCAAGAAGATTTAAAAGATTGGTTTCACAAAGATCCATCTGAAGGTTATATGGGGATATCTACTGAAAAGGCATACAAAGCTCTAGAAGGTAGATCAAATCAACCCGTAATAGTAGCAATTATTGATTCCGGAGTTGATGCTGAACATGAAGATCTTGCGAAAAACATGTGGATTAATGCAGATGAAATACCAGATAATGGCATTGACGATGACAATAATGGCTATATCGATGACATTCATGGCTGGAATTTCATAGGAGGACCAAATGGTCATAATGTTGGGCCAGACACTTATGAAGTGACAAGGCTTTATGGAAAACACAAATACAAATTTGCAAACGCGAACCCTGCAATTCTAAATAAAGAAGACAAAAAGCTTTATGAACAGTTTCTTGTATGGCAAGAAGAAGTTGAAAAACAAAGAGCACGAGCTGAAAAAGCTATAGCTGAAGTCGGTGGTGTAGAGGCTAGAGTAATGGGCGCGGTTGATGCCATAGCTCTTGCACTTGAAAAAGACAGTATGGATTTCAATTTAGAGAACATCAACAAAATAGAAAGTGAAGATCAATCAATAGCAATTGGGAAAAACATTTCTAATAATTTCATGGGCGGAGGAGACATTAATACTGTCGATGATTTAAAATCTGCATTAACCGAAGCTTTAGATGGAGACAAAAAGAGACAACAAGACAAATTAGATTATGCATACAATCCTGATTTCGACCCAAGGTCTACAATCGTAAAAGATGATTATTCCAATAGTGATGAATCTGTATATGGCAATAATGATATTGAAGGTCCTGATGCACTTCACGGAACTCACGTTGCGGGTATTGTAGGTGCAGTAAGAAATAATGATATCGGCATGAACGGTGTAGCCAACAACGTACAAATCATGTCTGTTCGTACTGTGCCAAATGGTGACGAACGTGATAAGGATGTAGCAAACGCTATTAGATATGCGGTAGATAATGGTGCAAGCATCATTAATATGAGTTTTGGCAAAGGATATAGTTGGGATAAAAAAGTAGTAGATGATGCCGTAAAATATGCGACTAAAAAAGATGTTCTTTTAGTACACGCCGCTGGTAATTCTGCACAAGACAATGATATTACAGGCAACTTTCCAGTAAATAAATACGACAAGGCTTGTGGTAGGTTATGGTGGAAAAAGAAGCAATCTAAAAACTGGATTGAAGTTGGAGCTCTTTCATATAAGCCTGGTGAAGATGCAGTTGCAACATTTTCTAACTATGGTCAGAACAATGTTGATATATTCTCTCCTGGAGTTCAAATATATGCTACCCTTCCAAACAATGAATATAGATACCTACAAGGTACTTCTATGGCATCACCAGTTGTTGCTGGAGTAGCTGCAGTTCTAAGATCTTACTTCCCTAGCTTAAAAGCTTCTCAAGTAAAAGAAATTATCATGAATAGCGCAGTTCCTGTTGACTTGAAAGTGAAAAAGCCAGGAGACAAGAGTGGTGACTTAGTTGATTTCAAAACATTAAGCGTACAAGGTGGAGCGATCAATCTTCATAATGCGGTACAAATGGCGAAACAAACTAAAGGAAAGAAAAAAGTAAAAAAGAAGAGTACTAGTACTTAAGATTGATAGTTTAATAGATCAATAGCTAGTTTCAAGATATAAAAAAAGCCATATCCATTAATTGGGTGTGGCTTTTTTATTCCAAGGATATTTAACTAGGTTATCCTCTTATCATAACAATAAAAAGGAATCGCCTTCTTCCTAAAATAACAATATCCATTTGCTCTTTGATAGCCTAGCTTTTTATACAGCCCATTAGATATCTTATTTCCAGCATATGCATCTAGTCTGATTGTTTTAAATCCATTTCCCCTTCCATATTCCTCAGCGAATTGACATAATCTTTTTGCTATACCTTGTCCTTGAGATTGTGGCAAAACTCCTAACCTGTGGATCACCAACACATCTTTGTTTCTTGTATTCCAGTGAACAGACCTGTACTGATCGTCCTGGTTAGAGTCTAGAAGAATGGTTCCTACGACAGTATCGTTTTCAGAGATTACAAAATGATTTCCTGAAGCAATATCTTGACGAATACTTTCTTCATTGGGGTAATCGTAATTCCATTGATCAATATTATGTTCTAACATCAAATCAGTGACTTTAATAAATAGGTCCAATGTTGATTCTAGGTCCTTAATATTACTTTTTCTAATAATATGAATCGACATAATACGATTTGTTTGATTTTGTCCAAAGGTGTGATTACATTTGCAATAATAAATAAAATATAAAAATTGTAAACTACGAATTAAGTGGCTTATCAATTTACTAAATCAGAAGATCAATTATTCATTATCTTTTGAAAAATAAAAATGTATGAATACTAATTCAAAAAAGTCCATCATTACGGCATCTCTACTTATTGTTTTCGGAATTGTAAGTAGATTTTTGTTGGTAAATCAACCAAACGTTTCTGGGCTAGAGACCTTAGCACTATTTGGAGGTTCATATTTCCTTTTAAAAAGATTTGCTTTCATTATACCTATTGCCGCCTATATGGTCAGCGACTTCATAATTAATAATACTATTTATAGTGCTTATTACGCTGATGGAGTTGTGTTTTACCAAAACTACATGCTTTGGACTATTGGCTCAATCTTATTGATAGTATTACTAGGCAAATTTTTAATCCCAAAAGTAAATTTGAAAAATACCATTTTCGGAATACTTAGTGCCACAACTGTTTTCTGGTTGGTATCTAATTTTGGCACTTGGATAGGTGGCGTTACATACCCTAAATCGTTTTCAGGTTTGATTGCTTGCTATATTGCCGCTATTCCATTCTATGCATATAGCCTTATAGGAAATGCTGCATTTGGACTTATTCTTTTTGGAGGATATGAATGGATGAAAGCAAAAACTCCACAATTCACTTTAGAAACTTCAAATTTATAATATAAGAATGCAATCAGAAAACATTGGTTGTTCGTTATTAGTTAAATGTTAATTACTTGACAAAAGATGATATAATAGAGACTTACTTAGTAATAGTTAGTCTTATATAGTGCCATATAAATACCTTTGAAGTTCTAGATTTATATAATGAACAAGCACCTTTATTCCTTATTAATTGGTTTTACCTTTTTATCTTTCACCAGCTTCAACTATGAAGTAGGGCAAGTATTAGATAGGTATTATGATGTTCCCGTCTACTATAATGGTAACAATTTTAGAAATGTTATAGGTAGAAACTTAACTACTGATGGTTATAATCTTGGTCTTAAGTACCAATGCGTAGAATATGTAAAGCGATTCTATTACGAAGTACACAATCATAAAATGCCGAACTCATACGGGCATGCTAAAGAACTTTTTGATCAGTCCCTTGACGATGTAGCATTCAACTCAGAAAGAGGTCTAATGCAATATAGAAATACACGATACGAAAAACCACAAGAGGGAGACATGCTTGTCTATGGTAAAAGTCCAAACAATCCATTTGGTCATACAGGTATAATCTGCGAAGTTGGAACCAATCATGTTATACTTATCCAGCAAAATCATGGTGTAAAAACACGCCAAAAATTAACTCTTGCAGAGTTTCAAGGTATTTATACTATAGCTGATTATGATGTGCTGGGTTGGTTGAGATTCCCTGAGTAATTAGTAGTAAATATAATTTCAAATCAATCTTCTTATTTTCTCAATACCCCTGCTAAGTGATGCAACACAATCCCACCACACACTGACACATTAAGTGAGTGCTTTGTACCGTATTGATCTATTTCTATAGCACCATCAAGCAGAGGTAACAACTCACTGTCTACCCCATTTACTTCATTACCCAATACAACAGCTATTTTATCATTACTGGGTTGATAATCCATTAGTTCTACAGAAGAATCAGTCTGCTCGATGGCTACAACTTCGTATCCATCTGATTTCAGATTAGCTATTGCAAGACTTGTGGATTCAAAATATTCCCATTCAACAGAATCGGTAGCGCCAATTGCCGTTTTGGTGATTTCTCTATTGGGTGGTGTTGCAGAGATCCCACATAGATATACTTTTGATATAGCCATTGCATCCGAAGTTCGGAATATGCTTCCTACATTCATAGCAGACCTAATGTTATCCAACACTACAATAAGTGGAACTTTCTTCACCTCTCGATACTCCTCAACAGAAACTCTTCCTAATTCTTGAAGTTTAAGTTTTTTCATATTTAGGGTCACTTTTTCAGTTTGTATTCAGATGCTGCTTTCACAAAAGATACAAATAAAGGATGAGGATTCTCTACAGTACTCTTGAGCTCTGGATGATACTGTACACCTACAAAATATGGATGATCTTTCAGCTCTACCACCTCAACCAGTCCATTATCAGGATTAATACCTACTGGTTTTAGATCAGACTCTTTTAATTGATCTAAGTACGTATTATTGAATTCATAACGGTGTCTGTGTCTCTCATCTATTTCTCCTTTTCCGTACGCTTTATACGAATGTGATCCTCTTGTTAGCTTACATTTATAAGAACCAAGTCTCATTGTACCTCCCTTTTTTGTGATCGCCTTTTGATCCCTCATTAAATCTATAACGGGAGCCTTTGTTTTAGGATTCACCTCAGATGAAGCGGCACCTTTGACTTTTAGCACATTTCTAAAGTATTCTACAACAGCACATTGCATTCCGAGACATATGCCAAAGAATGGTATTTTATTCTCTCTAATGTACTTAATAGCTACTAATTTCCCTTCTATGCCTCTTTCCCCGAATCCAGGAGCCACCAGTACTCCATCAAGATCCTTTAAAGCCTTCGCAGCATCTTCTTCTGTGAGTATCGCTTCAGAGTGAATTGGCACTACATTCACCTTGCATTCATTCTCAGCACCAGCATGAATAAAGGATTCATGAATAGATTTATATGCATCTTGTAATTCGTTGTATTTCCCAACCAATCCTATTTTCACATCAGTTGTAGGATTTTTCAACTTACCTAAAAACTCTTTCCACGCTGTAAGGTCTGGGGTTATCTTATTTTTGATATTTAGTTTTTTAAGAACTGTCTTATCCAGCTTTTCTTTCAACATCAATAGTGGAACATCATATATAGTATCAGCATCTATTGCTTCTATTACAGACTTAACATCCACATTACAGAATCGGGACAATTTTTCTCTAATTTCCGTTGTGATAGGTCTTTCACATCTACAAACCAAAATATCTGGTTGGATTCCAGCCATCATCAACTCCTTTACGGAGTGTTGTGTTGGTTTTGTTTTTAATTCTCCCGCTGCCTTAAGATATGGAATCAAAGTCAAGTGAATCACGAGACAATTTTCACGACCTTGTTCTTGTCTCATCTGACGAAGAGCCTCTAAATAAGGCAATGATTCAATATCACCCACTGTACCCCCAATTTCAGTAATGATGATATCATAATCCTTCTCCGCTTCAAGGAGTGAAACTCGATTTTTTATCTCATCTGTAATATGAGGTATAACTTGGACTGTCTTACCTAAATATGCACCTTCTCTTTCTTTGTTAATGACCGTTTGATAGATCTTCCCGGTTGTAACATTATTGCCTTGAGAAGTAGGAGTATTAAGAAATCTTTCGTAATGTCCTAAGTCAAGATCTGTCTCCGCTCCGTCTTCAGTCACATAGCATTCACCATGTTCGTACGGATTCAGAGTTCCTGGATCAACATTGATATATGGGTCGAATTTTTGAATTGTAACTTTGAGTCCTCTTGCTTGAAGCAATTTTGCAAGAGATGCAGAAATAATACCTTTTCCTAACGAGGAAGTCACTCCTCCCGTAACGAATATATACTTAGCCATTATATTTTGTTTAGCGACGGTATGAAGCATATTTGGAGACTTCATAAAAACGTCATTACGGGATGCAAAGTTAAGAAAGATTCTTGTCGAGGCATGTTTGAGAAGGGAATAAAAAATAAAAATTGGTGAAGAGTTGAATATCAACTCTTCATGCTTTAAAATTCTAGTCTTTTTTATAATTGGGAGTATACACTATCTATTCATTGTATAAAATATGACAAAAAAAAGAGGCCATCCATTTATTGGACAGCCTCATATTCTTAATTATAAATATTCTATTTTACTTCACTAGAATCATCTTCTTAGTATCTAAGAAACCTTCACATTCCAATTTATAGTAGTAAAGTCCATTAACTTCGACTTGATTAGCATCTAATACATAAGTATTGTGACCTTTCTCACCATCAATTAAGATCACTCTAATTATTGAACCAGTTGAATTTAATATTGTCAAAGTAACATCTGATTGTGTTGCCAAATCAAAGCCAATCTCCGTTCTTTTCCTGAACGGGTTCGGCTCATTTTGATAGAGCTTATTCGTAAATTGAACATCTTGTGCCTCATTGAACCTTAATTCAACTTCATGCAGCTTGTATTCATTTCCGATATAAGCTTCATTTACAGTAAGCTTACTAGTTAATTTGATCATTTCACTAACGAGACCTGATTCATCAGCAATAAATGAAATACTAAACAAATCTGCCCCTTTCGAAACATTAACTTTCTCTGCATCATTGTAACTCATCGTCACAAGGTCTTTATCAATTAAACCAATGTTATTATCATCGATAGATATTGATTGACTAGATATATCAATAAAAGTTAGACCTTCTAATTCCATACTAAATTGATAGCCTCTAAGATCAAAGTTCTCACTGGCAATAAAAGTTAATTCTATTTCATCTCCTTTATTTACAAATGCATCATCTACAATTAATCCAAGTGATTGTAAATCTCTTGTTTGAATTTCCTGACCTTCTACAAAATTAGGATTCGCACTTCCATTTACATCACCAATCTTGACCGCAATGAAATCATTATCCAACTTATCTTCTTGTAACGATAAGATATCAATATTTTCTTTGATTGGCCAAGGAGAATAGATGTCATCAAATTCTTGAGTCTTATCTACAAATCTCCAGCTTTCATTAGTTGAAATCTCAGTAATTACTCCAAGTATTAACTTTCTTAATACTAATAGATCACTTGCTTTTAACTTCTCATCACCATTAATATCTGCAGCAATAACTTTATAAGGACTATCTAGAAGCTCTAAGCCAAGAATATGTCTCTGGATCTTTACTAAATCAAGTGTACTTACTCCATTCATATAGTCTTTATCCAATCCACTTCTCAATTCAAAATCTGCGTTATTCGAAACTCCTAAGAATGAGAATAAACCATCTTCACCAGTAAGAGAAATTCTTGGATATTCTGGTAAGTTCGCTTGAAGTGAAACTTCCACATCAATTACTTTCTCATCCTCTTCAGTAACAATTCTACCTGCTATTTGAGAACCTTCGCCACAAGTACCATTATTATCAATAACCGTGAAGTATACAGTACAGAAATCAGAATTTCCTTTTTCATCCCAAACGTACATGTTTACCTCTACTGGACTGTTTTCTACATCATCACAATCAAATACTCTACTTGATGATCTTAAAGTTTCATCATATAATGGATCGTCTTCTGGAGCAGTTTCGGTAAATGTATATCTCAAGTTTTCTTCACTTGTACAATTATCATAAGATCCTAAGTTAAAGTCATTAGCCCAAATGGATACAGTTCCGTCATTCTCCATAACTGCTGAACTTATATCAATACAATAAGGAGTTGGTGCTTTCTTATCAACAACCATAAATTCTGACTCACATGATGTATTATTTTGACATCCATCAGAAACAATCCATCTCACTTTATGATTACTCATACTTCCCTCAATATCTGGCAATGGAATAGATACTGTCTCCCCATTTGATGTTGGAGCTATATATATATCTGGTATACCATTACTATTTGTATCATTGAATTGACTATCAAAAGGTGGTAAATATGAGCTAAACTCTAAGTCATCTGTACCATCTCCCCATAGATCAACAAACACTTGCCATTTTAACCAACCTGTAGGACAATTTGCACTACCAGGATCTGTTGCGGAATTAGTCAGTGTCAACTTAGCTTCACATACAATACCATCATTATCACTGTCATCATGATCATTGATGGCAAACATTTGGTCTTCACAATTGTCTATAACAGGCTGAGTATCATCCGTTACTTTTATAATTTGTACATGCCTAGCAAGTCCATCTGTAAAGTCTTCTGTCTCTACCCAAAATGGATTATTAGGATCGTAATGACACCAATTTATTACGGTATAAGTGTTCACTAATTTGAAACATGCTCCATCTTCAAACGGGAAGGTGTCAGTTTCAACAGTATACCCTATAACATCACACGCTCCTGCTATCCATGTAGGTTCGCCAAGTGCAATTTGATCTGGGCAACCACTGACTTCTATATCTCCAACTTGAGCAAAACTTACACTTACTGGAGCATCAATTGCTTCAAGTGTGATAGTTTGATCACAGAAAACATCCGTTCTTCCTTCTACTGTCCATCTTCTTCTTACAAATCCTTCATTACAAGAAGATAGATTAACAATGATATCATTGTACTCAACTGGTGCCGTTCCACAAGAACCAAATGCTAATGCTTCTCCAGTTACATTTAGATCAGCAAAATCATCCGCACAAGTAATCGTAATATCAGCAGGACATGTTATCGTTGGAGCTAACTTATCTTCAACTTTCACATATGCCCAAGCTTCATTGAACTGATCTCCATCATTTCCAAAGATTCCGTCATTACTACCATCATCCCAAACTCTCAACCAAACTTTTACATAACCAACATCATTCACACCATCCCCATTAACATCTAGATCCGTATTATAAAGGTCAGTACAACAGAATTTCACATATGCTCCACCATCTGGATCATAAGAAGGACTGTTTGGATTTGGACTACCATCTTGAGGATGACCATCATCATTATAAGTAGCATTTCCTCTAAAGTCACATAAATCTGTATCCCTTCTAATTTCAAGTTTTACAGGTCCGCAACCATCAAATGATCCATTATCAAGTGATTCTACATATAACTTACCAACTCCATCTTCGCTTGTTCCTGAACTTGTAATACTCATTACAATGTTTTGTAATGCTATTGCTGTTGGAGGCGTGTTATCCACTACGTCAACATCAAATTCACATACTTGAACATTATTACACTCATCTTTAGTACGATATACAATAGTGTGGCGACCTATTCTCAAATTATCAGCAAATACAGATAAGTCACCTGTTTGAGGTGTGCCATTAATTTCAAGCTGTCCACCACCGTAAACTACCGCACTAAATACAATATCACTACATTGGTCATAAATATTTTGTGGTATTGGTAAGAAGCCAGAAGCTTGACATCCCCAAGGATCTACACTTAGTGTCATATCTGCAGGACAATCCACCATCTTAGGTGCCGTAGTATCTAATACCTTAATAATTTGAGTATGCTGAACTGGGTTAGTTGCAGAAATAGGTAAACACATATTTCTTATTTTCCATGTTCTTAATATCTCATAGCTTCCAGGACAAATATCGAAAATCTCATCAGACATATTCATACTTATCATACAGAGCGATCCTGACGCTGATACTAGGTAACCATTGATAGTTGGGAAGCCAGTACTATCTGGACTTGTCAAACTAGCGTCAAGGTTCACATCAAAACATTCAAGTGCATTATCGAGATCCACATCAACAGGGAATACAATGTCATCAAGGTTGATCGCATCAATAGTAATCACTTGAGTACAAGCATCTTGGTTCCCATCAGCATCTGTAACAATCCATGTACGTTGAATTTCCATTCTTGGAGTAGCACACTGACCGAAGTCAACAGCATTATCTTCGTATATAATTTCTGCACCAGGCTCACAATTTAGTAAGCGGGCTTCACCAGTTATTAATACTCCCAATAGATCTCGTTTGTCAGGATCTTGATTACAAGCAATAGTAACATCAGCTGGACATTCTAATTCTGGATTGAATTTTTCCTCAATAGTTACAGTTCCCCAACAAGAATTAGTACTGTCTGTATTACAATCAATAATAGTAACAACGAAAGTCTGATTGATATCATTAACATCAAAATAATTAGGATGTGGAATACCAGTTTCTGTTTCTATTGTAATACAATAATCATCAAAACATCCATATTGATTGCCCTCTAAAATCTGATCAGCTAATATTACAGCTTCACAATTTTCATCTAGAGAAAGATTAATTGCATTGTTACAATTGAGTTGATTGCTAGCAGGTACATATTCGACAATAATTACATTGAATTCACATAATGTCACATTACCATTTACATCTGTTACTTCAACTACAACAGGATTGATACCAATTGGAAAGTAAGATCCACTTGGTGGGAAGCCTATGATAGATAGAATACCACAATTGTCAGTTGCAGTGACATCATAGAAGACTCTTTCTTCGCATTCTCCGCTTTCTAATTGCACATATATATCATTTGGACAATATGTAAGTACTGGGAATTCTGTATCATTGACAGTTACAGTGAAACTGCAAATCGATTGATTATTAGCATCATCTGTTAATGTATATTGTACAGTAGTAACACCAACTGAGAAAATCTCTGTCACTTCATATCCACCTTTTCTAAAGTTTTCTAAAAGAATTCCTCCTGTCGGTAAATCGATTTCTTCATCAGAAAGGTAATCTACTCTTATTGTACCAAATGTACAGTTATCAACAAAATAAGGGTGAATCCATGTATATTCAGCACTACACAATGACGGGTCATTTTCGAGTACTACATCTTCCATTTCCCAAGGCATCATACATGTAGATTCAATACTCCATGAAGAGATATTCATACTTGCACCATTGCCAGCTTCTACATTGACAAATAAAGTCCAGTCCCCAGCCAATTTGGATGTATAAAACTTCATCAACATTTCTGTCTGAGGTCTGAAACCTCCTGTCCATGAACCGCAAATAGCAGATGCAGAGTTTTCACTTTCGTCGTCGAATGTGAGATCTACTGCTGTACTGCCAGCACAGAGTTTATCATATAATTCTAATGTATCGTTTTGAGGACTAATCAGACTGATAGTTATGTATTCTGCACCAACAATATCGCCGGTTATCGATACATTGATTTCAGTAAGTATACATTCATCAGCATCAGGAACAGTAATAATAGATGTATTACATTCTCCTTCTATTGCATTCAATGCTGGACCATTGTAAACATTCATATCACCTATTTCCATGCATTTCGGAGGCTCGCCATCATTTACGGTAACAGTGAAGTTACATTCTGCAATTGATTTTGGTTCTGATTGCAATGAAGCTGAAGTACCATTATCTATCGGTGCAGGATAAATAGGGTTGTATTCTCCTAATGTTATAGATAGACAATCTTCTGCCAACACAAAATCTGCAGATGTATCGGTGTCAAATATATCTTTTCGGATAATACCTCCTTGAGCATCAGCAAACATGGTCATTCCATCTATCACATTGTTACCAAAGTATATGCTGTAAGGAATTGCTGCATTGGCAGGTTGGTCACTTGCTTCACAATAATTTAGGAAGTAAGATGGTGAATTCACATTGTCAACACCAGGTCCATAATGCAATACCATAACTTCACCTGGAGCTAAAATAACACCAGATGGTACTGTATAACTTTCAACTTCTCCAGATAATAATGTTCTGTCAATAGTTAAACAACTAATATCATACGTAGAAGGACCGAAATTTGTGATTTCAATATAATCATCACCTGGAACTGCACATTTAATTGTATATAAATCAGAACCAGCAGCCTTACTGCTCACTCCATATACTTGTCCTGCCGCATCAATAGTAATACCAGCAAAATCATTAAATGTATCACCAAGTTCTGTTATAGCTCCAGTAGTTACATTTAATGTTCCTATATAAGAGGTTGCAGATGTAGCGGTATTGTATATAATATAAACATCTCCGCTCAAAGGATCAGTAGTTATATCTATAGCTGTAGTTATGGCGTCTCCTGAAGAAGTCATTGCAGTAGGAGCTCCAACTGTAGATCCTGTTCCTGGAATGAATTCATAAAGATTATTACTAGCTTGATCAACTCCATAGTAAGCAGTTCCTACAATAGCAAATCCTGCAAGAGGGAATGCTTGATCATACGAACTAATCTGTAAGAAATCTCCAGTAGTGGATACGGTAAAAATATCGCCATTGATATCCATAGCTACAAATTTCATTACGACTGGATCCCAGGCAATTCCTGTAATTTGATTGGCAGGATCTGGACCAAAAGTATTACCAGGTAAATGATTAGGTTGAGGACATTTACCAGGAAAATATAATTCTTCAAAATATTCATTTCCATCTGTTGCTCCTGAAAAATGATAGACAATATCATCTTCTGGATAGTAAACTAGACCTTCTCCAGTATCTCCATTGCCAAGTGCGAATAGGGTATCACTAAAGCATTGAAATTCATTTACAATAGGAGGAGGATTCATACCACCGATGAGTGCATCTGCATCTTGTGTGATTTCACTAATCATCAATAGTGGTTGATTCTGTACTCTGTAAGTCACTGTAGAAGTTCCTACATCAAAGAAGTTGCCACTTGCATTATCAATACCTGTATTTACAACTTCTCCATCTTGTACTATCTGATAAGTCTTGACAAGTTCGTCAGAACATAATTCTTCAGCTAATGCATCTATATTATTCACTACTGCTCCACATAACCAATCATCATTAGTTTGAACAACATCTTGTGGACAAGTAATCGTCGGAACATGATCAAAGTGATTGACTGTGACTTTGACTTCACAAATAGCCTTATTACCCACTTCATCAACTGCTTGGAATATTAATATTGTTGTTCCAATTGGGAAACGATCTCCGGTTTTAAGTCCAGTATTATCTATTTGTGTGACAACAGGCATCACACAATTATCTTCAGCCAATGGCAGTGCAAAATTGACAAATGCATCACATTGATCAGTTTCTGTATTTTGAATTACTCTTGGATAAGGGCAATTGATGAAATATGGTGGGTCATTATCTTCTACTACGACTGAGAAACTACAAGTAGCAGTATTGCCCACTGCATCTTCTGCATAATAGCTTACAATGGAAGTTCCATTTTCAAATTCGTATTCTGCTTCTAATAATTCATCAAGAGGAATACCAGGATTCGAACTATCAATAATTGCATCAAGTGTGAATGGGCCTGCAATGGTACCATCTGGATTGATAATTCTATAACTATACTGGGTCACAGCACAATTATCTGTAGGTATAGCATGCAACCAACTGTATTGTCGTTCGCATATATAAACTTCAGTATCGAAGTCATTTGTGCCCATGCAATCTATTTCTGGACCTTCTGTCAAATCTATAATGTCACAAGAGCCAGATCTAGATATTTCACATCCTCTTGCATCTATTACAGTAACAGACCAAATAGGTGAAGTATAATTCAACCACATAAGACCTAGGTCTTGTTCTGAATCAGAAATATCATATCCATTAGCAGCATCAAAAACATATTCTCCATCTATATCATCAGGGAATCCATCTTCATTATGATCCAAGGTGCCTCCTGTATAAACTAATCTATATGGTTCTAAACCACCAGAAACTATTCCTAGATCTACCTGCCTCGAATTGACACCTAGACATTCACACATTGGTGAGCCCATCATCAAAGGTTGTTTCAATTCAAAGGTTTCGTGAACGACTATATAACAACCGTCCAAAGCATTATTGTTTTGTGAAGCATCTCCACCTATAGTCATTATATATGAAATCGTAACAAATCCACTTCCGGTACCTGGCGTATAGACGCCAGTGAATGGATCAATGTATCCAATATCTTGTGGATCACCTGGTGATGTTCCAATATTGACTCCAGTTGTACTTGCCGAAGGAATGAAAGAAGTAATTCCAAAAAGGCCAATCACATTTCCCCCTAAAACTCCAGATACATCACTAGCTGATATTATGGTTCCATTTGGTTGTGTTATATTCAAATAATTTGAGAAATTAAATTGCTCAGGATTGTTGGCTTCTAAACAAAGTTCTGGTAGATCCATATTAAGTTCGAACCCTTCAAAATAATCAACAATATCTACTGTGGCAAGACAATAGCTTGAATTTCCAGCTTCATCTGTTACTCTTAATGTTACAAAATTGATTCCTATTGAATCACAATTATATTCCAAGGTTTCGCTGAAAACTCCACCACCATTTGATATTTGAAGATTAAGGTTGGCTGGTGAAGTACAATTATCACTACTTAGAGCGTCTATTTGTTGAGCAGTAATAGTAACAAATCCTTCATTATCTAATTGTGCAGTAACTGAATGACATTCGGCTATAGGGAATTGACAATCTTCAACAGTCACATTAAAGTTGTCGTTTGCTGTTTGAGTGTTGCCTTGGGCATCTTGCCATGTCATTATGTAATTGATAGTAGTAAGGCCTAGGTTGAAAGTATTTCCACTAGCTTCACCGGTAATAGGTGCTACCATTGTACCCAGAGTTGTAGCTCCAGTAGTAAAATAAGATATTACCGTATTACATCCAATTCCCCTAAGAGGGGCTAGACCGAGAACAGTAGCTTCACATTCATCTATATCTGTACAAACTACAAAATTGGCAGGAGCAATAAGTTGAGGATCTCCAGCATCAATAGTTATAGGAAAAGCACATTGAGTACTTATACCATTACATGCAGTGGCTTCATAAATTACCATGTGGACTCCGATTGGTAAGTCATCTCCTGGATTAGGTCCACTTACTTTTATGACACCACTTCCATTTGGTAACTGAGAAGGATCAGTAATATCTGGATAAAATATTAAGGTTTCTCCATTACACCCGTCCATTGCTACCGGAATTGACCAATTCGCTTCTGTATCACATGAGAAATCTTCTGAGAAAGTATATCCAGCTTCATTGCAATTAACAAATACTGGGGCATTACTATTTATTACTTGATATACAACAGTTTCTTCATTAGACCATGATAAATCTACATTACAACTAGCGGCATTAAGAAGAGCCACGATTTGTGGTCCAACCAAGGGAATAGAACCAATTGGTAGTAAGGTTAATAAATCTTGACCTGGGGTCGTTGCTGTACCACACACGCCTGCAGGAGTATTTGGCCAAGCAGACACCATTCTTATAGTTACTTCTCCTTGATCTTCGACATTCACTGGTACAGAGACATTTGTTCCAGAGAGATTAGTTCCATCTTCAATTTCATAATCAAATGCACCGTCTCCATCAGTATCTGCTACCAACACAGCACCTCCTCCATCTCCTCCAAGTAGTTTTCCTAAGACTTCAATGATAAATTTAGCAAGGGACTTATTACAACCAAGAGCATTGTATAATGATTCGAATGGTTTTATTTCAACCTCAGTCAGTCCTAAATCTAAACAGATACAAAAATTTAATACATTACAAATAACACTTATTCCAGGCAGTGAGCCTATAGTCGCTCCACCCACGCCTCCTAAAACTCCTTCAGGATCAAAACCCACTAATTTAAAATTATAGTTGATCAATACAGATGATTCTGAACATCCAATAAGTTTGGACTTTGGGGTAATATTAGCTCCTACAATATCGAATGGAATACCAATATTAAAAAAACTGCATACGAGCTCCAAATTTGGAGACACATCAATTGCACAAGCATTTGTTGGACTCATTTCGCAATTTGATTGACAATTTAGTCCATCATTGTAAACTGACATAGAAACACATTCTGTTTCTGGGCAAGGGCCATTAGGTCCACATGCGACGGCACCAGTTTTTTCTCTCGTTACACAAAATTCATAATCTTCTGTTTGTCCTGGTGGAGGTGCATTTATAGTATAACTAGATGATGGATTCCAAGACATGGGACTTCCAGAGCCTTTCTTGACAGTTCCTGATTGTATCTGTCCCGTTGGAAGCATTGGTGTTAAAATTGCAGATACATCTATTGTCGCTCCAGTACCTATGCATCCTCCTTGATTGGATAATGCAAAATCAAAATCTGGCTTGGTCTGAATATGCACATCTACAAAATCAAAAGGGTCATCAGGATTGACACAATTATTAGGGTCATCAGCTGTAAATTTAAAAGTATAGCAACCTTCTTGGTTATATTCGTAATTAGATCCATTGATTGCACTAGGAGCTGAGGCTGGACCATTTTCAAATGTCCAAGTACCGATTTGAGAAGAGTTCATGATGAACATACTTGAAAGAAAAACAGTACCGGTTGTAGCTGCACAGACTATAGTCGTATCTGATTTTAATATCGCAGTCGGTGTAAGTACTACTTGTACTGTCATTCCAGCTCCAGTCATTTCTCCTATTACTGGGCAAGTATAATTGTAGTTTATAATGTGCGTACCAGGACCTGCTAATAATGGATGAAATGTTCCTGAATTGTTAGGCCCATCAGTAACTCCATCCATTGAACTAGCGCTTGAAAACACTCCTCCATC
Source organism: uncultured Saprospirales bacterium (assembly GCA_913061325.1). Lineage (GTDB taxonomy): Bacteria > Bacteroidota > Bacteroidia > Chitinophagales > Saprospiraceae > CAJXUU01. The sequence goes on from CAJXUU010000043.1 coordinate 24,324, forward strand.
AACACATATAGGCATCCCAGCAATGTCTGCCATAGCTACCAGCTCTTGATCTCCGGCAGTAGTACAAATTGTTAGTGGAGCTTGTGACGTACTTGCAGCTCCGTTTATAGTCAAATTGAAATCGTCAGAATCTGGACATGGTGGAGGAGTGATAGTGACAGTTGTCATGCAACTTTTAGAGATTCCTTGACTATTGGTTGCGGTTAGAGTAACAGTATGATCTCCAAGTTGACTCAAGTCAAAAGACGGTGGAGATACTGTATACGTTAATGGACCACATTGAGTGTCCGAACTGCCATCATTGATATCAGCAGGGTCTATTATTGCTAGACAATTTGGACCAATTGGAACAGTTGCGGGCTTACAATTAACCATAAGATTACATACTGTAACTTGGGTCACTAATGTTGGTGATGGATCACAACCAGCACCACTATCATTAGCCAAAAGAGTTATTGTATTTGATCCAAGATTAGCAGATCCTGGGTCAAATGCACCTGTTGTTGAATTAGTAATTCCATTGCCAATAAAAATTTCATTTGTGATTTGTGGATCATTGACTGGTGGAATTGTTATCAGTAAAACAGTTGCATCATCATAATTGAAAGGACCGTTGGGGGCAAAACTGAGACATTGTCCATTTGTAAAACTAATGCTAAAAGAAAAGATAATACATAAAGAAAAAATATGTATTGTTTTGTAATTGTATGCAATAGATGAGACAAACGAATTTCTAATTCGCAATAACGCGATACTCAAGTTGGAATCCATGGGGGTAAGTTTTGTTTTTATATATTTGCTATGTTCCTTTATAAAGGGCTTAAATGTAGGAATAAAAGTCACAAAATAAGCGTAATCTGATGAAGAAATATGAGAATAAAACATATATTAATAAACTACATATGTAATAGATTGTAGACTATATTCATTAAGGAAAATATCAAGAATTCATATATTATTTTACCTTTGAGAAAAATTCTAATTAATGATTTTATTTGATTTCAACAAAAAAATAAATTACTTACTTATTTTTATTTCACTCCTTGGGGTGTTCTCTTTTTTAATGCCTTGGATAACATATCCTAGACTAGAAATGACCTTAAAAGGCTATGATGGAGATGGCGTTTTGTTGGCAATTATTTTTTTTCTTATTCTTGGTATCAATTTATATTCAGCTTTTAGAAATAATAGTAATAAAAAGAGAATAATAAATATTTTTTCTTTTGTTTTAGCGGCCATAATATTTACACTAAGTGTATATAAAATTTATGCCTTTTATGAAGATGTGTTTAGTTTTCAAAGTAACGACCCAATTACTAGTTATGCTGGAGCGGGTGTTCAGCTTAGGTACGGCCTATATGTGATAGCGACCTTAAGTTTTATTTGTATGTTTCTTTCAAGTCTTGGATCATTCTTTACCAAACCTAAACGTTTGATATTTTTACTTGCCTTATTTCTTATAAGTGGAGGCATTTCTTATAAGGTATATAATGCAAATAGTAAGATTGATCGATTAGATAAGATTGCAATCGAAGAAAACTTGAATGGCGCTTTTGAAAAAATGGGTAATGCATTGGTTACAAAACAGTCTGATCAATTTGTGGAATATATCCACCCAATATTGTATCAGAGTATAGGAGGAAAAAAGAAATTGGCTGAGCTTATGTCATCTATGTACCAAGATGTTGAGGTAAAAGAAGCAAAAATTATAAAAGTATTCAAGACTAAAACCGAAGGCGATGCTATACAAGCGCTTCTGATGCAAAGTTTTACATTTTTTAAAAATGGTAGTGAATCCAATACTACGAATAAGTCATTTGCCTTTTCTTATGATGGTGGCCGAACTTGGAGTTTTGCAGGAATAGAAGATCGTACTTTTGATGAAATGAAAAAGATACTGCCGGAAATATTTAATGAATTACGATATGACTAAACATTTAATCCAGAAAACGATATTAGGATTTCCTTTTCTTTTCAACCTCCGCAATTAAATCAGGAAAAAAAGCATTAAATCCATCTTGAATCTCATCAAAATCCTTTTCTAAATCATCAAAAGCTGTAGCAAAGTTAGATTTGAATTTTGCTCTCTTTCCAATTCGGCTAAAAGTCTTTTTCATACCTGATTTCTTTCCATATTGAAGTAAAAAGTCATCCGCTATCATTCTTGCTGTGATATCTTGAAGATGGATCGGAAATAGGTGGGAATATTCATTTAATGTTTCATAAATCTCATCAGCAAATTCTCGAATTGGCACATTTGAATAGGTTTCCCAATTTTCACTCAATATATAGTCGTAAAAAACGTCAATAACAACTGGAGCATATTTCTTATGCCTCTTTCTTAGTTTCCTGGTACTACGCAAAACTTCTTCATGTGTGTCAGTATATTGATCTATATGCCTGTGTAGCATAATACCTTTTACGACCTTTTTTGGAAAGAGAACAAGATCTCGATTCCTAATAAAATCAGCCACATAGTTCCCTACAGTCAACTTTTCATCTCCATAAGTGAGAAACATGTGTGCTAAGAAATTCATATTTTTAAATTTATGTCGTTGTCATTAATAACCGGTTAAAAAGGCTGTCTCTTATACACATCTGACGCTGCCGACGAAGAGGATAGTGTAG
>CAJXUU010000044.1 GCA_913061325.1 uncultured Saprospirales bacterium
GAATTGTTCTTATTTCACTTTATTTACGATTGAAGTAAATACTTCTGGATGGTTCATTGCCATATCCGCAAGTACTTTTCTATTCAAGTCGATATCTGCTTTGCTTAATGCGTGGATGAATGTACTGTAATTCATTCCATGCATTCTAGTCGCTGCATTGATTCTTGCAATCCAAAGTCTTCTGAAAGTTCTTTTCTTGTTTCTTCTATCTCTGTAAGAGTATGACATCGCTTTTTCGACAGCATTCTTTGCTACAGTGTAGACTTTACTTCTAGCACCGAAATATCCTCTCGCGGCTTTAAGTATTTTTTTTCTTCTTTTTCTAGATGCTACTGCATTTGTTGATCTAGGCATAATTTTTTGTTTTTAGTACAATGAAGGGATCATATTGTGACACTTTTCCTTCATCCTCGTTAAAAAATGTTTTGTTGGAAATTGTGAATTACTTACAAAGTAATCTTTTGATTCTAGCTTCATCCGCTTGAGAAACAAGTGTAGAACCTCCAAGCCTATTCTTTTGCTTTTTAGTTTTGTTTCTCATCATGTGAGATGTATAAGCTTGAAATCTTTTCACCTTTCCTGATCCAGTAATTTTGAATCTTTTCTTTGCACTTGAGTGCGTTTTCATTTTAGGCATAATCTCAAATTTTTAAATTGGAGTGCAAAGGTAGTTTATTTATTGATACTTACAAGAACCAGCCTGTTGTTTTTTGGCCAACTTTATGGACGATGATTCGTTAAATTGTAATTATCAGCATTATACCAAAAACAAGCGATACTTTGGAACAGAATGATATTACTCTCCTTTATCAATCTTCTTTTTCAAACTTTGGGCATTAAGTATAGAAGATGCTTTATTCTTAATCGTGAATAATGTAAACTCCTCGTTGGCTTCAAAACCATATCCATAGCTAGTATCGCCACGCATTGGTTGTGTAATTTGGACAAACTTATTTGTTCGAAGTATGGATTTATCCTCATCCCATATAAGCTCAGTACTCGTTAAAGTCTCCTTTTTTTTATTGTAAAACTTAGCATTCCCTTGAGCGACTACTTCATTCTTCTTGTCATAGCGGGTTGCTCTATCCGCTTCTAACCAACTAATGGCCTGCCCATTAGTTCCCAAAAATTCCACAAATATCCCTTCAGGAAACTCATCTCTAGGATTTGTTTTTGTGAGGTGTCTGATCATTTTATCAGCCGTGATTCTTACTTTTACGTTAGCGGAATCGCTATACAAAATAGAGACAAACTTAGCCTCTTCCTGTTTGAATATTTCATTGTCCGTAATAGCATTAACTTCGCCTATGTCTGTTGAACAACCGAGTGAAAATAATACCAATATTAATATAAAGTAATCTTTCATCTACCTAAGTACTGTTACATCGCCAGCATAACCCAGAACTACATTCTGACCGTTAACATCTCTATCAATAAAACGAATAGAAGCTAGCCATGCATAAACACCTGGATTTACCTCTTTCCCATTAAACGTTCCATCCCAACCATCTGTATAGCTATTTAGCTGCGGTGCACCATCGTACATCAGATTACCCCATCGATCATATACTTTTAGGTTTTCTATGCCATCCACAGCGGGACCCCCGAAAAGATTGAAGTAGTCGTTATTATTATCTTCATTTGCAGAAATAATATTTGGCCAGTAAACAGGTCGAACAACGTTGACTAAGAATTGAACTTCATCTGATGATGTACATCCATTTTCATCGGTAACTGTAAGTGTATATGTTGTTGCTCCTAATGGAAATACTTCTGGCGTTAGACAATCGGTACAATCTACAAATGAGTCTAATGGACTCCAAGTTATGTTTGTAATATCATAATCAGAAATAACACTTCCATCAATAATACCTGTAGCACCTAAATCAACTGTCATGTCTGGTCCTGCATCTGCAACCGTTTGAGTTGGCTCAAAAATAGGTATGACAATAGTATCTCTACATCCTTTTATATCAACAATAAATAAATTATAATCTCCGGCGGGTAAGTCAAGAAATCTTGGATTAGGCTGAAAATTTATACCATCTATAGAATATGAATACACCGGACTACCTGAAGAACCTTCAGCCAATATTTGCCCATCTTCATCGCCAAAGCAATCTAAATCAGTTGCTAGTCCATCTACATTTAGGGTAGACGTATCTTTACAACACGGCTCTACAAAAAAATCAACAGTTGTAGTTACCAAACATCCTCTTGAACTTTCAATTGTTAATGCGGCTACTTTATCTCCGAATGATTCATATATAACATTTGGAGGATTAGGGTTGTCAGAAAATGAAGGTGAAGATCCTGCACCAAAATTCCAGCTCCAACTCGTAATAGGGTCTGTCAATGACTCCGAAAGGTCGGTAAACGCTACAGTTTTGTCACATTCAAATGCTTGTAACATATTTATTTCAAAATCAGGATCTGGGCCTAGGAATGTTCCAGTTCCACCAAATTCAATTGTAAATCCAAATCCGGACATACTAAAATTATTAATAATCATTCCATAATGTTGTCCCGCTACCATATCTAAAGGAGCTAGAAAGTTATCATCTCCCGCTTGGCATCCAGCGAATTCTTGCGTGTCAGAGGAGCTTGCTCTTAAACCTGTTGCTCCATAACAGGGACTACTATCCAAGCCCCCAGTTTCACCGCTCAACATACATCTAACTGATTGCCTATTTTCACAATCCGTTAGTCCCCCTGGAAGTTCATAAACAATAAAATCAAGATCTTCTTCATCGTTGTTAGGATTATTTGGAGTTAAAGAAAACTCCAATGTACCAGAATCTTTACATGTCCAAACGTACCAAACAGAAGCTTGTTCTTTTTCTTGACCTGCTTGAATACAAGAACCTGTCATTTCAAATTCTAAATCTCCAAAACTATTCAGATTCTCAACTGCAAAAGGAGATTTATCACAAAGAACAACTGCATCTTTACAGTCTGATTCAGGCATTTTGACGGGTGCAAAAGATTTAACACACAATTGAAAATCCCCTGTTCGTCCATCCCTTCCATCAATCCTTATATAGTATGTTTGTCCAATTAACAAATCGAAAACAGAGGATTCAGCAAAAAAACCAGCTGCTGTTGAAGAGCAACTTACTTCTACTAATGAGTTACAGTTGCCTTCATAAATAACAATAGAGGGAGATCCTAAAGATCCTGAGACACTAACATAAAGACCACCTTGTCCAGGTGTTACAGAATACCACACATCATGATCTGCACCTCCAAAGAAACAAAATGGAATCGGATCCGCAGAAGCTGTTGCTCCTACATTTGAAAACTCCTGTTCTCCAGAACAAAAGTCCGTTACTATTCCTAAATGAGTAGCAAATTGACACTCATCGTTTGAAACTTGTGCTGAAGCGGAGCACCCTACAAAAAGTAATACTATTATTATATATATCTTCATCTTCTCTTAATTGTGTGATTATCGCTATTCATCAAAACGGCGGATAAAATTACTATTTCATTTTGACTCTACCATCTTAAAACGAAAATAGCATGTATAGTTCGTATAAGAAGACTCATTTGATGTCTTAAGTGCGTCATCAGAATAGAAATTTTAACTTGAAGTTAATACTTCTGTCGATTTTTATGAATCTCCTATCTCAATTTGCCTATAGAATTCGAAAATATTCTTAGTTTTCTATTCTGAATCAATCTACTATTTATGTTTAGAAAAATCCTCTCTTTGAGCTGGAAATCGTTTATGCGGAATCCTGCCTTTACTCAAAATCTTGCGACTACTATTATGATGGCCTTTTTAGGCTTATATTTTGGTGTGTCTTTCATAGTCCTTGGGGCCGCTGCACCTCATGCTATTACTGAAATGCTTCCAGAAGCAAATGGTCCTTTATATTTTGGTAGATACTTTCTTTACTTTATTATTTATACTTTTTTGATGAGGCTCATATTCCAAAATTTTGGTTTTAAAGACCTGAATCAATATATACTACAAAATATTCCTAAGAGCACGCTTCTGCATTTCATCTTGACTAAATCGGCATTCAATTGGATTAATGTAATGTCTGCACTAGGCATTATTGCATATCTTATATCAGCGAATTATGCAGAAGGTTACAATATGAATCTACTTAATCACGGATTAGTGCTTTTTGGACTAATATATGCTTCCAACTACAAAGCTTTTTTATTTAATAAACAACTATCTATCAATCGATTAGCAACAGGTATTATTATAATAGTCGTGATTTTAATCAATTACCTTGATTATAAAGGATATATACCTCTAGGTGATGTTCTAGAATATTTTTATGCCTTTCTAGTGACAAATATAGGAACAGCTTTACTCCCTGTAATCGGAGTTATAGGAAGCTATTTTTTGACATATAAAACACTTTTACAAATTGCTTACTTAGAGGATGCAAAACCATCAGAAGAGTCAATTTCTAGTGTGAATATTGGAAGTGGGCTATTCGCTAAATTTGGAAAAGCTGGTAAAATGATGGAGATGGAGTTAAAATTAATCCTGAGAAATAAGAGAGCCAAAAACATGCTTTATATCGTGCCTTTAATAGGCGTCTACCCGCTCATCATTCATGGACAAGGAGATCAAATGAGCTCAATGGGATGGATGATGTTTGTGGCCATTTTTTGTACTGGAGGATATGCGCTTACTTATGGCCAACTTTTACTTTCATGGAACAGCGGACACTTTGATCTTTTACAAACGAAAATGACAAGCATCAAAGAGATTTTTCAGGCAAAATACTTTTTACAATGCATTCTTATATTCTGCCAAACTCTTCCAATGATCTTATGGGGGTTTTACAAGACTGAATACTTTTATCTCATGCCTGCGATGATGTTCTATAATCTTGGTGTAGTCTTATTCCTTTACATGCTATCCGCTAGTTACAACTCAAAACGAGTAGACACTAATAAAGGTGCAGCTATGAATTATGAAGGATTCTCAATGGCACTATTTCTGATTATTATACCCATTATGGCAATTCCAATGCTGTTTTATTATGGTGCAAATACTTATGATCAACCATTATTAGGAGTATTTCTAATAGCTTTAATTGGGTTGGTTGGATTTGTATTCCATGACAAATTGATAAATATATCAGTAGCACTTTTTAAAAAAAACAGATATAAAATTGGCGCAGCATTCAGAAACAAATAGTCCTTTCCTTCCACTTTCAACCAACATTAATATAAATCAATAACTATGCTTTTAGAATTTAAAAATATAAAGAAATCATACGGCAGTATGACTGTTCTCGAAATAGAAAATATATCAATAGATAAAGGAGAATGTATTGGGCTTGTCGGGAATAATGGTGCAGGCAAAACTACAGCCTTCAGTCTTATGCTCGACCTGATTAAGGCTACCGAAGGGCAAGTACTTACCAAAGGTTATGATGTAAGTGTGGATGAAACTTGGAAAAAATATACTTCTGCTTTTATAGATGAAACATTCCTCATTGATTTTCTTACTCCAAATGAATATTTCGATTTTGTAGGAGGACTCAACCAATGGTCAAAAGCCGATACAAACGAATTCTTACAACAATTTGAAGAGTTTTTTAGTGGTGAAATATTAGGTGCTAGAAAATATATTCGAGATCTTTCTAAGGGTAATCAAAAGAAGGTTGGTATTATAGCCGCTTTAATAGGAAATCCTGAAATAGTAGTCCTTGATGAGCCATTTGCTAGTCTAGACCCTACTTCTCAGATAAGACTCAAAAAGATCATAACAGATCGGTTGGATCAACATACTTTTCTGATATCAAGTCATGATTTGACACATGTCGCTGAAGTCAGTAGTCGAATTATTATATTAGAAAAAGGGCTGGTTGTATTAGACAATCAGAAGACTGAAGAGACTGTGGCGAGGATGACTGAGTATTTTGCAGTTTGAGATCTAATAAAGTCAAACTTAGGGGTGAAAAACGCAGAAAATATTTATTGTAAAAAGGTGAAAAATATAGATTATGAATTTAGTTTTCATAAACAGGTTTATTGTAGAGAAGTGTCCGTGAGATCTAAAAATTAAATTCTAGCGGATATGTTAGCCCATGATTCTAAATGCTACTATCATAGAAAATATGCCAACAATATATCCTCCATATACATCGAACTCGTCATGTGCTTTTAACATCAGTCTACTAGTTCCTACTAACCCAGCAATGATCATTGCAATAATTATCACGAAAGTGGAACTTACTTGAAATGAGCCAAAAGGAAGGTTGACAAAAAATGTCTCGTAACTGTATAAATATTTGATAAATAAAAGACCACTTACCAATCCACCAGCGGCAATTGTATGCAGACTAATTTTTGTAAAACTGTTGAGCATCAGTGCCATAAATAGGCCAATCGTAGAACCTAGCACAAAAGAACTAAAAGAAACAGAAATGGTAGTATTGTCCTTAAAATTGACAAACATCCATAGATAGAATATTCCTGTAGCGATCAATGGACCAATCCGCTCCGTCTTATCTTCCATCTTATACGACTTGATAAAATCCAACATTTTCATAAGAAAGATAGAAAACAAAGGAAAGAAAACAGTCAACATAAACACGTTAAAAACCAATAAAAATCTAGCTTTTTCATCATTAACAATGAACATATATGGATTCATTGTTAATAATAAGATCAACACATATCCAATTATAAAAAGTGGATGAAAAATTAATGATATTAGTTTTGCAGTTAATTTCAAATCTTACAATTTACTTGTGAGAAGAAGATCAAGTGAAGTATATTTCAAACCAAATCTTCTTCCAAGGTATTCGTTGGTGATACAACCTTTATAAGCATAACAGCCGTTTCTGATTCCTACTTTATGGTATAATAACTCTTCGATATTGATATTGCTGCCCGCTTTAATTAGAAGTGGGGTAATAATATTACTTACCGCTACTGAAGCTGTACGACTCACTTTCGATGCTATATTCGGTACACAATAATGAATAACACCATGTTTTGTGAATGTCGGGTGTTTATGTGAAGTCACTTCAGATGTCTCGATACAACCTCCTTGATCGATGCTCACATCTATAATCACCGACCCCTCTTTCATCTTAGATACCATTTCTTCTGTAACCAAAATCGGTGTACGGCCATGTTTAGAATGCATCGCTCCTATTACAACATCTGCACTCATTAACTGATAACCTAAATAAACAGGATTGATCGCTGAGGTATGTAGTTGTCTCCCTACGGCGGATTGCAATCTCATCAATTTGGTGATATCATTATCAAAAATTCTGACAGATGCTCCTAAGCTTACAGCAGCTTTTGTAGCAAATTCTCCTACTACTCCCGCTCCCAATATAACAACCTTTGCCGGCGGCACTCCACTTACTCCACCGAGCATTACACCTCGTCCACCATTAGTATTATTAAGATACTCAGCGGCGGTTTGCAATGCTACGACTCCTGCCATCTCACTCATAATTCTTACAATCGGAAAGCTACCATCTTCGGACTGCAGGTATTCCATAGCAAGAGCTGTGATTCTTTTTTCTTTTATCTTAAGGAAATATTCTTGGCTTAAAGATGGTAGTTGAAGCGGTGAAATGATGATTTTATCATGATGCATCATATCTATTTCCGCTAAAGTGGCAGGAGCAATCTTCACCACGATATCAGACTTGAATACTTCGTCAGTACTGTGACTGATCTGAGCACCGGCCTCTGAGAAATCATGATCGCTAAAATTAGAATGGTCGCCTGCTCTAGACTCAACAACGACTCTATGTCCAAAACCCACTAAAGTACGAATTGAATTAGGCACGATAGACACCCGGTTTTCCTTTTCGTGATCCTCTTTTGGGACACCGATAGTAACACTCTTTGACCGTTCGCCAACAGCAAGACGTTCTTCTTGCGTCTCAAACTGAGATTCTGTGAAAAACTTAGAAAAACTTACCGGAGTAGAAGGACTCATTTGTTAATAAGGTTTAGTTCTTGCATTACTATACTAAATTACGCTCACAAATCTAGCATCAAATAACCAAGTCTAATAATTTACGAGATCAATTTCTACAGATCGAGATTTATCTTCATTGGTCGTGATTTTGATTTCTACAGCTCGTTCGACCAATTTTTCTATCACCTGAGGCCATTCTATCAAACAATAATGTCCAGAATAGAGATAATCTTCGATTCCTATTTCAAGTGCCTCTTGCTCATCTTTCAGTCTGTACAAATCAATATGAAATAGCTTCCCACCAATCACATCATATTCATTTACAAGGGAATAGGTAGGGCTTGATACCTCATCTTCAGAACCTAATTTTCTTACTAATCGTTTTACGAAAGTCGTTTTTCCAGCACCAAGCTCTCCATAGAGAAATGTTATTTTCTCTCCAGACGATACTTGGATGTATGCATCGACTAGTTTATCAATTTCGGATTCGTTTTGTATTTGCAATTTCATATTAATTACAAATTTAGAAATAACAGAGATAGTTCAAAAATGTATTAAAAATCTTAATTGCTTATAACGCTTTTATCAAAAAAGATGATAACATTTTACTACTCCTAAACAGAGCTTCAATAATTCAATTATATCATCATACATAGTCGACAAAAATAGTTTTATCGAATTTCTTAGTGTTCTTAACGCTCATAGTCTATATTTGAGATATTACCAATATATAGTCAAGCTAGCATAAAAATTGCTAGAACCAGTTACTCCATTGAGGTCATATCAAACTCTAATTTTATACTATGAATAGGCTTTCGCTATCCTTTTTTCTATTGTCCTTTATATTTATTTTCGCCCCTATTGCAAATGGTCAAAAAGTCATAAATTTCACATCAGGAGAATATAAGTATTTTGATAAAATAACGTTTTCCAAAGATAGAACCTCGGTAGAAATATTCATTGAAAAGGAGTCACATGTATACTATGCAAACGAAATTGATTTCATAAAAATCGACAATCACGAAAAGTATGTTTCGAAAAAAATTGTTATAAAAAATAAGCGTGATCACTATTTATTAAGACAAATCGAAGAAGGGCAAGTCAACTTTTTTGCTTTCAAGGATAAAGTCTTTTTTATTCAAAGTATAAATAAACCTCTCGAAAAACTCTACTATACTAGAGAAAACATTAATACTGCACAGGTTGACACAATGTATAGGTTCTTGGAAGAGGAGGGGAGTTTTTTAGTAAATAGCAATTACTTAACCATAATTCAAAATCACTTGGGGCTTCTATTACTGTGTCAAACAATCTAAAACTACGTGAAGCATCGATAAAAAAAGTAATTAGACGACTCAATTTAAATTTCCCAACTAATATCCCTTCTAGCTTTTTCACCCCATTAGTGGCTAAAAGACTGTATGTTGGTGGTGTTGGAATTCGAAATAACTGGACAAATGAATCAGTAATTGCACCGCAGATAGCATATGAATTAGGCATAAATTATAAGGGAATGTTAACCACGGGATATCTAAATTTCATGCGCAATCCAAACAGTGATGATACTAGTAAAAAGGGCATTTTTTTGTAAAATACAAGCTAATATTTCATTTGGAGTTAGACAATATATTTTAATAAACAGTTTTATTAAACCATTCATAGATCTTGGAATTCAGAATGAATCAATGACTTTACAATTAGGCTTATTACTTCAAAAAGGCAATTATTTAATAAGTGGTTCAATAAATTTAAAAAACGATATTTTAGGTAGTTCAATATCTAATTCAAGTGGAATTTTTCAAGTTAATCTCGGTTATCAGATATAAGTTAACAAATCAAAAAACGAAAGTAGGCTATTCGCCAAAAGCCCATTGTTCTAAAGCACTTTCCAAGAGATTAAAAGTTAAATTTCATGGAACAATATCACCATAAAATAAACCCACTTTTACCCTATATTTTGCTATCTTTGTTGGGCTAAAAATATTATTACAGATAATTACAATATGAGCGACAATAAAAGCAACTATGACGAGTCCAATATAACCGCCCTCGAAGGTCTTGAGGCGGTAAGGCTGAGACCGGGGATGTACATTGGAAGTACAGACACCAAAGGTTTGCATCACTTGGTATGGGAGGTAGTAGATAACTCGATAGATGAGCACTTAGCTGGTCATTGTGACATGATCTATCTCAACATCCATGAGAACAATAGCATCACTGTAAAAGATAATGGTAGAGGTATCCCTACTGGAATTCACGAAAAGTTACAGAAGTCAGCCCTTGAGGTCGTGATGACTGTACTACACGCCGGTGGGAAATTCGATAAAGATACTTATAAAGTATCAGGTGGACTTCACGGTGTAGGTGTTTCTTGTGTGAATGCACTATCAATGGACATGAGAGTGGAGGTCCACAGAGACGGAAAAGTATTCGAGCAAGAATACAAAGAAGGCATCCCGCAATATGATGTTCGTGAGATCGGCACAACAGATGTCAATGGTACCAATGTAACTTTTCTTCCTGATAATACGATATTCGAAGAACTGGAATATAGTTATGAAATATTAGCAAAAAGAGCTAAAGAACTTTCATATCTTAACAAGGGTCTTACTATTATCATGACTGATGAGCGAGAGACTAATAAAGATGGCTCTTTCAAAACGGAAACATTCCACTCAGAAGGTGGACTTAAAGAATTTGTCTTGTACCTAGATGCCGCAAGACCATCAATCTTATCAACGCCGATCCATGTTATCGGAAGAGATGATAAAGAAAATGTAGAGGTAGAAGTTGCAATGCAATACAATACAAGCTACCAAGAACATATCTATTCTTATGTGAATAATATCAATACCCGAGAAGGTGGTACGCATGTAAATGGATTCCGTAGAGCTGTCACAAGAGAGTTCAAGAAGTATGCTGATGACAATGGTCTTCTTGCGAAACTCGAAAAAGCAAAAATCTCAATCACTGGTGAAGATTTCCGTGAAGGATTGACAGCCGTAGTTTCTGTAAAAGTACCTGAACCACAATTCAAAGGTCAGACAAAAGGTGAATTGGGTAACTCTGAGGTTACTGCCATTGTATCTCAGAAAATGGGTGAAGTACTCAAATACTACCTAGAAGAGAACCAAGGAGAAGCTAAGAAAATCATCGATAAGGTGATCATCGCTGCTATGGCAAGGCATGCCGCTAGAAAAGCTAGAGAATCTGTACAACGTAAGAATGTACTTGCAGGAGGAGGCTTACCAGGTAAACTTTCTGATTGTAGTTCTAAAGATCCTAACATCTCAGAGATATTCCTTGTAGAGGGAGATAGTGCAGGTGGAACAGCAAAACAAGGCAGGGACAGACACTTTCAAGCTATACTGCCATTAAGAGGTAAGATTCTGAACGTAGAAAAAGCCATGGAGCACAGAATCTACGAAAATGAAGAGATCAAAAACATGTTCACCGCTCTTGGCGTAAGAATCGAAGAAAAAGAAGGTGAAAGAATTTTGAATATTGAGAAATTGAGATACCATAAGATAGTCATCATGTGTGATGCCGATGTCGATGGTAGTCATATCGTAACATTAATCTTGACGTTCTTCTTTAGATATATGAGACCGTTGGTCGAAGGTGGATACATTTATATTGCAGCACCACCTTTATATCAAGTAAAGAAAGGTAAAAAATCAGTTTACTGTTGGAATGATGAAGAGAGAACGGATGCAATCAATCAATTTGGTGGAGCAGAAGAATCATCGATCAAGACACAAAGATATAAGGGTCTTGGAGAGATGAATGCGGATCAACTATGGGAAACGACAATGGATCCTGACACAAGAATACTCAGACAAGTTACTATTGAAGATTACGCTGATGCAGATAGTGTATTCTCAATGTTGATGGGTGACGAAGTACCACCAAGAAGGCAATTTATAGAAGAAAATGCGCACTATGCTAATTTGCAAGTGTAGTCTAGAGATATAGTAGAGAAAATAATACGCCCTCATCAATTAAGTTTGTTGAGGGCTTTTTTTATGCTTTATATGTAATTTCAGTAAGTTTTACATCCCCATAAGGAAACTAATATAAATCACTAAATCCATTCCTTATGAAAACGAATACCTACATCTTGATAATGTCATTATCATTTATTTCTTTCTGCTCTAGAGCCCAAACTACATATCACCCAACTTCTGAAATATCAGATGTCGTCATATATGAACGAGGGGCGATGGTCACTAGATCCATTGACATGGTTAAGGTATCTGAAGCAGGAACCTTAACTATAGACTCTTTACCTCAGAATATAAATCAAAAATCACTACAGGTCAATAGTGGTGATGGCATTAAAATTATATCTGTAAAATATGATATCAAACAAGAGAAATCGGAACTCCCTATAGAATATAAATCCATCCAACATGAAATAAACGCGTTCAAAGATTCTATTCAATATTTTAATACAATAACATCAAGTATTACACATGAGATCAATGTTATTGAATACAATAAAAATTTCCAAACGGATCAAGGCGTTAATATCGATCAAATTGCAAAAGCATCAGAACTGTACAAATCTAAGCTTAGAGCATTAAAAATAGAACAGTATACCCTTCAACTTGATATTCGAAAATTGAATAATAAAATTTATGTTCTAAACACAGACCTAAGCGATCTTAAAATAAAGACCTTCAATAACCATAGAGCGATTATTAAAATTGAAAAACCAACCATAGGAGATCGGTCAATTACACTTTCTTATTTTACACCTAGTGCTACGTGGTATACTTTTTATGATCTAAGAGTAGGTAATGATGAATCGGAAAGTGTTCTAGATCATAAGGCCTATGTTTCTCAATCCACAGGTGAAGATTGGAAAAATGTAAAACTGACGCTCTCTAATAGAAATCCTCAAAAGAGAATAACACCTCCAAGTATGAATCCATATCGATTGCAAAATGTTAAGCATAGAACTCATGGTTTATTCTCAAACCAAAATAATGCTGTATCTGGTGTGATTCGTGGAGAGGTTACGGATGTATATGGAGAAATACTTATTGGAGCCAATGTATTAATGAAAGGAACAAATATTGGTACTATTACTGATATTGACGGGAGCTTCCAATTAAGCACTAGAGGCCACCCTACCATTGTAGTAGTATACACAGGATACGAAACACAAGAAATAGATATTTTGGGACTTTCTGCAGTTAGTATAACTTTAAGTGAAGGCCAATTGTTAAATGAAATTGTAGTTACTGGATCAGGAATAAGAAAATCTAAAAAAGCTCTTGGCTATGGAGTCCAATCTATTAGAAACCAACAAAAATCAAAGAAACAAGAGCGAAAATCCATCTCAATAAAAGAACAGCAATCCCTTAATATAAGCAGCTTCGAAATATTGAAACCATATACTATACCTTCAAATGGCGAAGAATATGATGTACTCTTAAAATCAAGCGAGATCCCTTTCGAATTTAATTATTTGATATACCCATCAATAGACCCAATAGCATACCTCAACGTGGGAATCCCAGAATGGAAAGATTACAACTTGTTTTCAGGGAATGTCAATCTTTTTCTAAGTGGACAATACACTGGAGTTAGTAAAATAAATATTGCTGAGAGCAGTGATACACTTTGGTTTTCATTAGGCGAAGATATAGGTGTGAACGTAGAACGAAACCCAGTCAAAGAATACAACAAAAAGTCATTTTTCAAAAACAAAACTATTGAATTACACACATTTGACATTGAAATCAAAAACAATAAAAACAAATCTATCAATATAATAGTAATGGATCAAGTGCCCATAAGTACTGATGAAGACATAAAAGTCAAGGTCTTAGAAATATCAGATGCAAAGTATGAAAAAGATTCCGGGTTTTTAACCTGGAAAGAAAGTCTAAAAACATCTGAAAACAAGAAATATAGAATCAGCTACGAAATCAAATATGGAAAACATGTAAACGTAGTTAATCAATAAAAATAATTAATCCCTCAAAACGTATAATTTTGAGGGATTACATATTTAAAATGAAACTAAGTTGCTACACGATCAACAAAATGTCTTTTGCCTAATGATAATCAAAATCTAAAAACAAGTCAATAACTATTAAAGAGTCATCAGTAATCGTATTTTAGCTAATCGAAAAACCCTAACCTTTCGAAATTTATTTTGACTACAAATTGATTTAGATGAGATATGACGTAGCCTCTGTTTTAATAATAATGTTGATTATTGTATTTGGTTGTAAAGAAGAACAAGCGAATATTATATCAAGTGGCGAAATTATCCAATCAAAACTGATCCCAGAAACTATCTCTTTCAACTATCATGTTCGCCCTATACTATCTGATAGATGTTTCAAGTGTCATGGTCCTGATAAGGCAAAAATTGAAGCTGGTCTTTCGTTGAATGCTCGAGAAGATGCATTAGTAGTACTTGGAGATAAAAAAGATCACTATGCTATTGTTCCAGGAGATATTAAAAATAGTGTCCTAATCGACAGAATATATGCTGATGATGAATTAAAACGAATGCCTCCTCCTGCCTCCAACCTTGTATTGGAAGAATATGAGAAAGAAATACTCAAACGATGGATTGAACAAGGTGCGAAGTGGGAAAAACATTGGTCATTTAATCAAGTATCAAATCCAACGCCGCCATCTGTGGTCAATAATAAGTTTGTAGGAAACGACATTGATAATTTTATAATTTCAAAAATCGAAAATAACAATCAACAGCCTTCCCAAAAAGCGGATAAAGAAAACTTAATTAGAAGAATATCATTTGACTTGACAGGGCTGCCTCCTTCAATTGAGGACATACAAACGTACGTAAATGATAATACTGCTGATGCATATGAAATTGCAGTAGACAAATATCTCAGTTCTGAAGCCTATGCTGAAAATATGACTGGCCTCTGGCTTGATGTTGCTAGATATGCAGATACACATGGCTATCAAGATGACTTAGAAAGAACTATGTGGCCCTGGAGAGATTGGGTGATCCATGCATTCAAAAAAAATATGCCTTATGATCAGTTTGTAGAATGGCAATTGGCAGGAGATTTGCTTCCAAATCCAACGCGCGAACAACTTATAGCAACAGGATTCAACAGAAATCATAAAATCACTCAAGAAGGGGGTGTAATACCTGAAGAATACCGTGTAGAATATGTTAGCGATAGAACTATGACTTTTGGAAAAGCTTTCATTGGACTTACTGTAGAATGTGCTAAATGTCACGATCACAAATACGATCCAATTTCACAAAAGGAATATTATAGTCTCTATTCGTTTTTCAATAATGTACCAGAAAAGGGTCTAATAGAAGAATATGGTGCGACGCCAGAGCCTTATATCACACTTACAAAAAAAGAAATTGAATCACAATTAACTTTCATTAAAAATCTTGACACATTAGAAAAAATAGAACTAATGGTTATGAAAGAAGATCCAAAATTGCGTAAGTCATATGTGTTATCTAGAGGAGCATATGACCACCCAAGTGATGAAGTAACACCAACTACACCAGAGTCGATATTACCATTTGATGGGTACCAAAAAAATAGAAAAGGGCTATCTGAATGGCTATTTAATAAAGAAAATCCTCTTACATCAAGAGTTATGGTCAATAGACTATGGTTAATGTGTTTTGGAAAAGGATTGGTTAGTACTCCTGATGATTTTGGATCACAAGGGTCACTACCTAGCCACCCTGAATTACTAGATCATCTTGCCTATAAATTCATAAATGAAAGTTGGGACATTAAAGCAATGTTGAAATACATAGTCATGTCTGACACCTATCAACAATCATCAAAAACGACACTCGCACAACGTAATGCTGATCCAGAAAACATGTTATACGCTAGGGGATCTAGAATAAGACTTTCTGCAGAGAAAATACGGGATTTAACATTAAAATCAAGTGGATTGTTAGTAGCTCAAATAGGTGGACCATCTGTAAAACCATATCAACCTGAAGGACTATGGAAAGAAGTAGTCGGAGGTGGCGGTGGAGCAAATTTTGGCTATAAAATTGATAAAGGAGACAAACAGTATAGACGAAGTTTATATACTTTTTGGAAACGAACTGTACCCCCACCAGATATGATGACATTTGATGCTGTGACCAGAGACTTCTGTATGGTGAGTCGGGAAACAACCTCTACCCCATTGCAAGCATTGGTCATGATGAATAGTCCGCAGGTCATAGAAGCTGCTAGAAACTTAGCATATCAGGCAGTGCAAGCTGTAGAAAAGGAAAGTCAGCGGATCTCTTATATGTTTCAGAGCACAACAAGTCGAAAACCCAACGACAAAGAACTAGATAATATGCTTGCCTATTTAGAGGCTGAGAAGATTAGATTCAAAGCTTCTCCTAATGATGCAGAAGCCTATCTTTCTATTGGTGACTCTCCTAGAAGAGAATTATTACCAAATACAGAAATGGCTGCATATGCCACAGTAGCAAACGTGATTTACAATCTTGACGAATCTATAACCCGATCATAATGAATGAGATTGAAAAACGACAAATGAACATGAATCGTCGAGCATTCTTATCGAAGACTGCTCTGGGTATTGGAGGTGCTGCCTTGACATCACTTCTAGGTTATGGATGCAATATTGGTAGCAATCCTGATCCTGCCAAAGCAATATCAAATAAAATAAATGCAGCGCTTGGTCAAGGTAAATTACATTTTGCGCCTAAGGCAAAAAGGGTAATTTATTTATTCCAAAGTGGTGGACCATCTCAGTACGAACTTTTTGACTACAAACCGCTACTAGACAAAATGAGAGGTGAGAACCTACCAGAGAGTATTAGAAATGGTCAAAGATTAACGGGGATGTCTTCTGGTCAAGATTCATTTCCATTGGTAGGATCTCCATATAAGTTTTCGCAGCATGGCAAAAGTGGAACTTGGATGAGTGATTTACTCCCTTATACTTCCAAGATTGCAGATGAAATATGTGTGATAAAGTCTATGCATACTGATGCTATAAATCACGATCCCGCTATTACGTTTTTTCAAACAGGATCACAGCAGCCAGGGAGACCATGTATTGGTTCTTGGTTGAGTTATGGACTAGGCAGTATGAATGAAAATTTACCAACATTTACTGTTCTACTATCAAGAGGAACAGGCAGGAAATTTGGACAACCGCTATATTCAAGATTATGGGGTAATGGGTTTTTACATTCACTGCATCAAGGTGTACAATTCCGATCAGCAAAAGATCCTGTTTTATTTTTACAAGATCCTGAAGGAATAACCAAGGAATCAAGAAGAAACATGCTAGATCATATCTCTGAGCTCAACCATATGCATATGGAAGAATTTGGTGATCCAGAAATAGCAAGTCGAATATCTCAGTACGAAATGGCATATAGAATGCAAACTTCTGTGCCAGAAATCATGGATACTTCTGGAGAACCAGATCATATATATAAAATGTATGGAGCACAATCTATGCAACCTGGAACATATGCTGCAAATGCATTACTGGCCAGACGCCTTGCCGAAAAAGGTGTACGATACATTCAATTATATCACATGGGATGGGATCATCATGATAATCTCCCCAGTGCTGTAAAAAACCAGGCACATGATGTTGATCAAGCTTCTGCGGCATTGGTAATGGATCTCAAACAAAGAGGAATGTTAGATGATACACTTGTAGTTTGGGGTGGAGAATTTGGCAGGACAAACTATTCTCAAGGAGTACTGACTGATACCAATTATGGTCGAGATCATCATCCAAGATGCTTTTCAATTTGGATGGCTGGCGGTGGAATCAAACCTGGAATATCATATGGCGAAACAGATGATTTAGGTTATAACATTGCAGAAAACCCTGTTCATGTGCATGACTTTCAAGCAACACTACTTCATCAATTAGGAATTGATCATGAGAAATTCACCTATAAATATCAAGGTAGAAGATTTAGGTTGACCGATGTGAGTGGTCAAGTTGTTAGAGATATAATAACATAGATTGCATTAACAATGAAGTGGTTTAAGAACATAATGTTAATTGATTTGCAAGCCGTTGAAACACATTACTTCAGCTTTTTAAATCACTTCAATAAAAAAACATAACCATCGACCGTAGATCTTTCATAAAATCAACTCTTATAACTACTAGTTCTTTGTATCTGGCGGGTTATACATTTGTAGGTGATGACCTTATTATTGGACATGGCGATTTCAAGTATAAAGTGATCGTAGATTGGGGCAACTTAGACAAACTTACCACACCAGTAAGTGACTGCCATGAAATGGTTCAAGATTCAAAAGGTCGAATTATCCTTTTGACAAACAACACCAAAAACAATGTCATCATTTATAATAAAGATGGTAAACTGATAGAAACCTGGGGTAATAAATATCCTGGTGCGCATGGATTGACAATTAAAAATGAAGGTGGGGAAGATTTCCTTTATATAACGGACACCGAAAAATCATTCGTTGTAAAAACCACTTTGTGTGGTCGGGAGATAATGAAGATAAATAGACCATCAGGGTTTGATACAGCTGACAATAAATTAAACTTTGTGCCAACTGAAACAGCCATCGTAGAAAATGGGGATATCTATATAGCCGATGGATATGGAAGTCAATACATATATATTTATGATCAAAATGGTCGGCTAAAATCAAGATTCGGAGGTCCTGGAAAAGAAGATGATCAGTTTTACAATTGTCATGGTGTTGCCATCGACGAACGAAGTGGAATACCACGAATCTTAGTAACAGCAAGAGAAAAAAACCAGTTAAAATATTTCACTACTTCTGGTGTATATGAGTCAACTATAGAATTACCGGGAGCATACATTTGTCGTCCTGTCATTCATGAAGAAAATATTTTCTTAGCTACAATTTGGTCTGGAGACAAAGGAGATAATACAGGTTTCATTTCAATATTAGACAAGGATAATAAACTTGTCTCCGCTCCAGGTGGCAGAGTTCCTCAATATGAAGGATCTAAACTCAAAAAAATGACTCAAGCATATCAAGTTTTCAAACACCCACATGATGTATGTGTGGATGATGATGAGAATATTTACGTGCCACAATGGAATGCAGGTCAAGTCTATCCAATGAAATTGATACGGGTATGAGGTATTTAATTGTCATAATAATACTTGCATCTTGGGGATGCAACAAAAAGACCCAGAAGTCTATTTATTTGCAAAAATCAAATACTACCCTATCGACACCCTCCATATCTGTAGATGAGGCTTTTTTTGATATTCGAACATTGATAAGAGTCGATAATGTAGATCCAAAAATCGATATTCGACATACAATTGATGAAACTGAACCAACACAAAATAGTCCTTTAGCTAAAAATCACATTATCGTATCTGAAACAGGAATTCACAAATTCAAAGCTTTCCAAAAAGGAGTTAAATATAGTAACACTGTAACCGTCGAGGCAATCGAAGCGCGGAAGGTGAATTGGATAGGATTAGTATCAAATGATCCAAATCAAAACTACAACTCAGGTATCGGTGTACTAACGGATCATAAAAAAGGAGATTGGAATTTCAGAAGTGACGAATGGTATGGTTATCAAGACAGCATAGTCAAATTCTCATTTACATTAGAAGAAGGTGAAGTTATCAATGGAGCTATTGTATCTTCTATGATAGACCAAAATTCATGGATATTCTCTCCAGTAAATGTGAGCCTTAACTATCATTTCGAAGATGGAACAAAGGAAAATCATGAATTATCAATATCAGATTGCATGGTCCAATCAGAGAAACAAATGAATTATTTAAAAATAACAACACCACCAAGGTATCCAAACAGAATAGATGTCATAGTCTATAACATGCTTTCTATTCCGGATTGGCATCCTGGAAAAGGACTAAAACCTTGGTTATTTGTTGATGAAATATTAATATTATAGATGATCTTATTTATGGATTTCGTTGGTCGTTTTCACCCATTGCTATTGCACCTTCCTATAGGAATATTGGTTTTTGCATTTCTGCAATGGTGCTATGATATTTACAGAGGTAACTTTTATGGGGCACAACACACAAAAAGTGATGAAAGTACCCAACCTTCCATAAACTTTGAATATCTGAAGATTGATTCTAAGAAGACTTACGGAAAAGAATCAACGCCAACAGATCTTACGTTTGCACTTGCATTAGGATGCATCTCCGCAATATTTAGTGCTTGGTCTGGCTGGGTACTTGCCGAACAAGGAGGTTATAATCAAGAATTATTGGATTGGCACAAATATCTAGGAATTGGCACTGCAGTTGGCAGCATACTATTGCTCATTATCTATGCTTCAAAGCCCTCGAAATTATTACTTGGTTTAGTTTTCACAGCTTTTATGGTCTTACTGGGTGCTACTGGTCATTATGGAGGGTCACTTACTCACGGGAAGGGCTTTCTAACAAAAAGTGCTAAGAAGGAAGAAACCAAGTCAGTTGTCAATATTCAGGAAGCGCATATATTCAATGATATCGTGATGCCGATTTTCAAACGAAAATGTGTCAGCTGCCATAATCCTGAAAAGTCAAAAGGTGATTTATTTTTTGACAATTTAGAAGGGTGGCAAAAAGGTGGTAAAAATGGAAAAATATTAACTGTTGGAGTCCCTTCAGAAAGCCACATTCTACAAAGAGCATATCTCCCAAAAGAGAACGAAGAACATATGCCTCCGGATGGAAAACTACAACTCTCTATTGACGAACTTAACTTTCTAGAATGGTGGATAAAGGAGATGAAAAACTATGATCATCAAGTCAAAGATCTTACTCCTAACTCTAAAGTTACTAAGTATTTCAAATCCTTAGAAGGCGATGAATTTGAAGGGATAGAAAAAGTATCACCCCGAGTTATTTCTGACCTTTATCAATCTGGGATAAACGCTATTCCAATATCTTCAAAAACACCATGGATAGATGTATCCTTCAGTAACAAAACTGGAATTAAATCATCCCTAAAAAGACTGAAGCGTATTGCTAAAAATGTAACTGAAATCGATTTGTCTAATACTGACGTTTCGGATCGAGACATCAAGTTACTTAAGCAATTTGAAAATCTCAATAAAATTAATCTGAGTGGATCTAGAGTAGGAAATAAAGCTGTATCAAACTTACAGTCACTTAAAAAATTGACACATCTTAATCTTTATAAAACACAGGTAGACAATAAGTCTCTAAATTATCTTTCTGAGATACAAAGTCTAATAAAGGTCTATTTATGGCAAACCAATATAGACAAAGAAGTAGCAAAAACATGGGCAAAAAACAACCCTTCCGTTAAAATCGACCTAGGCATTAACCAATCTATTTTTGGAACTCCAAAACTTGCAGGTCCAATTATTGAAGGAGAGACAGAGCTATTCCAAGATTCACTATTGATTTCATTTATAACGAGTAACCCTAGAGCAAAAATAAGCTATGCTCTAAGTACTAAAAACGGAACTACATCATATGATTACACCGTCCCTTTTCATATAAAAGAATCTACCGAAATATCCTCTTTCTTATTCCAAGATGGTTGGAGCAATTCTGACACTATAAAAGAGACATTTGTAAGAGCTAAGTACAAGCCAATAGATATTACCCTATCAAATCCTGCGCATGAAAAATATCCAGGAGACGGCCCTTCAACACTAATTGATTTCACAAAAGGAAGTGAATCTTTTGGAGATGGAAAATGGCTTGGGTTTTACGAAAGTAATGCATCAACTGTCATTGATCTGGGTGAAGTGCAAACGATTGAAAGTATTAGTGTTGGATCTTTGATCGATGATAGGTCTTATATTTTCCCACCAAAAGGGATCAGTATTGAAATATCTGATGATGGAATAAGTTTCCAAAAATTTTCTAATGAAGATTATGGAACCCAAAATGGTCCGCTTACTGCACAAACCATAAACTATATCCTTCATGGAGAAGTATCCCAAGCAAGATATATCAAAGTCGATATAGAAAGTCAAATATATAATCCACATTGGCATGCTGCTCCAGGAGCAGCATGTTGGTTGTTTATAGATGAGATAGTGGTGGAGTAGTAATGCTCTCTATCCATATAAAACAACGTATCTTGATTGGAATCTACTTTGCTTCGAAAGTATTAATTATACCAAATAAATTTGGTATCCCATTAAATATCTGAATTCACATTTCTCGAAAGTACACTGCAAAAGAACTATTTTAATATCTTTAAATGTTATATGCATACAAATTAGTAGATATGGAAATTAAAGTAAATCTCGACGTATCGACCCTTAGTGCTGAGGAAAAAATTGCGCTCGTTCAAAAAATATTTGAATCTGACAAAGACATTCAATCTAAAGTTACAATGGCCATTGAGAAAAAAAATGATATTATAGGAATTTCTGAGAATGAACTAAAAAAAATTGTGAATGAAGACTTTGAAAGGTATGATGAAGTATTTAAAGCTTTAGCATGAAATATCTATCCAAAGAGAATATCGTTTTAATAAATTTGCTTACGGTCGATAGACATGGAGGGAACTTTATTCCACCATCAAATTATTTACACGAGGAGAATCTAGACTACTTAATAGAAGTAGTTTCTTAAGAGATGGTTGGGCATCGCGTATACCCAACATTAGCTTCTAAGGCTGGTTTATACATGTACAATATTATCGCTAATCATGTTTTCTCCGATGGGAATAAAAGAACAGGTCTTGAAGCTGCAATAGCCTTCGTAAGAATCAATAATTATAATATAACGACATCTCTTTCAAATGATGATATTTTCAATTTCACAATGAAAGTAGCCTCAGGTAATGGCTCACTTGAGGAAACCCAAAAGTGGTTTGATGACAATATTCAGTTTCTCGAAATCGTAGATGTTTAGAATAGATTTTCTTGGAAAGTATTAATTTTCCAAATAAATACCTGACGCATAGAGTTGACTTTCTTGGAAAGTATTAATTGTTCCAAATAAATTTGGAACCCCATTAGATATCTGTTGCTACCCAAAATACCTCCCAACCTTCTTATATTCTGCCCAAGTCAATGCTCCTTCTTTCACCTTCTCCAATTCTGTCCTTATCACTTTTTTAATAAGCTCTTTCTCTGCATTTAGTGCTTCTAATGTTTGAGTTCGGGAAGTTTCCTTTGCAAATTGCAGGTCATTATGTGTGGCAGCATTCATCTTACCTACATAAGATTGATAACTATTAGCTACCATGGTTTCATGTTGATCTAATCTATAATCATATGGACTTCGTTCTGAAATCAACTTCACAAAAAGAGGTGCAGTCTCAATGGCAATAAACAGCAATGTGATAAATATACTCGCCCAAAATATTGTAGAACTTTTTTCTGCAAGTCTACCTAAAGCATCCATTTGTGCAGCAAACCCATCAAGTTTTGTTTTCTCTAGATTTGCATTTGTCTCGTACATTTGAGATTCCACTTTTAGCAATTCAGATTTTCTATTTTCTAACTGAGGGCTGATAGATGCTATTGTATTGTCAAGTTCTTGTTGTGCGAGATCAGCATCTAATTTTTTGGCTTTATAAATCGGACCTAAGTTCCGTTGACCAGAGCCTCCAGTGCCATCCGCTTCTTGTGTTGCCGCTAGACTCATTTGATCTCTATAATTTCTCTTAGACTCAACTTTGCCCTCAAGATCAGCTATTTCATTATTGATTCTATCCATTTCAGGCAGAAATCGTGTGCGTAATAAGTCTTCTTGTTCTTTAAATCTTTCCTGCTCCATTAGAACTAATTCTGATCCTATTTCACTTTGAAACAATTTCAGCTCTAAAGGCTTGGCAATTACAAAAGCAATCAATACGGCTAATATTAATCTAGGCATTGCCATTCCAATTTCTTTCAATGGCTTATCTTTTTTCTTGATACTCATCACAATATATCGATCCAGATTAAATATCATTAAACCCCAAAGAATGCCAAAGAGGATTGCTATTGTTACGGATTTAAAAACAGAAAATAGTGCAAATCCACCTGCAATTGCTGCAAATATTCCAGTAAAAAATACTGTCGCTCCTATCCCAGCATATTTATTTTGATCTGTTGGAGTTCTCTTTAATATGGATTGATCAGTCCCTGCACAGAAATGAAAAAATCGAGTTAAGCCATTCATATATCTAAGTTTGTAAGTGAGAGAATATCAAACATAGCCCTACCTCACTAATAGGTAGAATTCAAAGTTTGAATAATATAAAATGGTTGCTTAGCTGCAAGATGGGAGAAAATAAAAGAGAAGTATAGAGTAAATCGACGACTTACTAAGTATTTCCTACTAATAGACTTCTATGCCCCACAACGATAGCAGAGCATCTTCTAAAATGATTTGAGTTCAGATATAAATTATACAGTAACCGCCAGTTTCACCTTCTCAATGATCTCTTCATAGTATTCTTCATAGACAGGGAGAATATTATCAATATCAAAGGTCTTAGCATGCTCGAATGCTGCTTTACGGAATTTTTGATGTGTTTCTTCGTTTTCTAGAATAGAAATCGCTCTTTGTGCCATACCTTCGACATCACCTACATCGCATAAGTACCCTGTTTTTCCTTCAATGTTCACTTCTGGGATTCCTCCTACATTAGACGAAACGACAGGAACTTCACAAGCCATTGCTTCTAATGCAGCTAAACCAAAGGATTCATTCTCTGAAGGCAAGATAAAAAGATCAGCTACGGCTAATAATTCCTCTACAGCATCCTGTTTTCCTAAAAATCTTATTTCGTTACAAAGATCTAATTCCCTGCACAATTCTTCCATCTTTTGTCTCTCTGGACCATCACCAATCAACATTAATTTGCATGGAATTTTTTCTCTCACTCTAGCAAAAACGTGAATTACATCGTCTACACGTTTCACTTTCCTAAAATTAGAAACATGCACCATGATTTTTTCTCCGTCTGGTGCAATTGCCTTTTTGAAATGATCTTTATCTGTCTTTCGGAATCTATCGAAATCAATAAAATTATATATTACCTTGATTTCTGTTTTGACATCAAACGTTTCTTCTGTTTGTGTTTTTAGTTGATTGGAAACAGTAGTTACTCCATCACTTTCGTTTATACTAAATTCTGCAACTGGAAAGAACGAGGTATTAGAACCTACTAAAGTAATATCCGTACCGTGCAATGTCGTCACTACTGGAATATCGATTCCATGTGTTTTTAATATTTGCTTTGCCATATAAGCAACAGCCGCATGCGGTATTGCGTAGTGCACATGAAGAATATCTAGTTTCTCATATCTTACCACATCTACCATTTTACTAGCAAGGGCTGTCTCATACGGAGTATATTCGAACAATGGATAATCAAAAGAACTTACTTCATGCAAATAAACATTGGCACTAAATGAGCTTAATCTAGCTGGTCGCTTGTAAGTAATAAAATGTACCTCATGCCCCAGCTTTGCCAAACCTAATCCAATCTCCGTCGCTACAACTCCACTTCCTCCATAGGTAGGATAACAAACGATACCAATTTTCATTTCACTTTATTTTCGTGTGCACTAATAATTCACAAAGTAAAACTAAGAATCGAAGGATAGGTTTATAAAATTGTTAAATAAAATGAAGTGTTTGTTGAAATACATTTTGAGATTTCCCTCAACGTATTGATATTATTAGATTTTGGGAACATAATTTGTCCAATCGCATATGCTCTATTATCTTAATAATACTCGACTAGATTTGATACATTTTTTATTTTCCATTTCTCTCCAATATGGCAACTGGTTTAATAAAGCGGAATATTGCATTCGAAATAGTGATATCCAAATACTATTTTATTGGCTTTATTTATTGGATTAATATCACATGAAACTATTCCAAAAAGGTTAGTGGGGAATAATAGTTTATTCTCTAATTTTTCTAATTTATCGGAGTTCCTCAAAGCTTCTAAACAGCAAGAATATCCCGCTCTAATCAGCCATGCTTTATGTGTTTCTTTTTGACGTTCATTAGACATAGCTCTAATAACTCTTGATGTATTGTATTCTTCAGTAATTCGGTTTAAGGAAGATAATTGTTCGCCAAAAACAAACGATAAAATACTTATTATACTGTTTTCATTATTTATCCGATTGACTGTGAGGAAATTATTTATTCCATCAAATAGTTCTAATGAAATAATAAAATCATGTATTGTCCCTCCACTCTGACCTTCACAAAAAGCAGGCGATTCCTTTAAGGATTTATAATCTATATCATAAATAAATGATGCAGATTTTGCTTGTGAATTTGAAAAAAGGTACTTCCTTTTACCTCTATTATCATTTGTGTAGCTATGGTCTACTTCGATAGAATATAATATTCTTCCTTCATCCAGAACAAGTGAATCTAATATTGACAAGAATTTCTTCTTATAAATTAATCCATTGATTTCCTTGTAATAGAGGGAGTCTCGATATTTGATTAAACTATAAGCCTTAATATTTTCATCTATGAAATCATCGTAATTCACTTCAGGATTCTCACATGATGATAAAAACAAGCTTGAGCCTATCAGGAAGAAAAATGTAATTAACCTTATTACCCTTAAATTCAAACCAGCTCTTTTGATCTTATAACCTCGTCCTAACTTCTCCTCTTCTTCCCTTTCCTTAGACCTCGAGCTGTCTCTTATACACATCTCCGAGCCCACGAGACAGGCAGAAATC
>CAJXUU010000045.1 GCA_913061325.1 uncultured Saprospirales bacterium
CGAGATTTCTGCCTGTCTCGTGGGCTCGGAGATGTGTATAAGAGACAGTCTTAGATCTGCTAAAAACAGATATGAAGAAATTCTTCACGTTGTTAAAAAATGTATTCATGGTGGGTATTTAATAATGAATTATAATTTACTGCTTTATATATAATAGTACGTCTGAAACATCAAATTGGATGCTTCATAAGTATGATATTTTTCTAAAAATCGAGAATAATGTCAAATACTGTCATTTATCATCCTATTATTCTACAAATATGAAACATATTACAGAAATAATTAATATATAAATGATATCTTTTCAAATTAATTTAAAGGGGACTATTGCAATTGGGTACTAGACTGATCTGATATCTGATAAGCTACATTAAAACGCTAATAACAAAATATTATTATATGTACTTCGTAAGATTTCTATCTCTTAATATACTTTTCAATTCTTTTAATGCTTTATACTCTTCAGGCATTACTTTTTTGAAAGCTTCTTTTACAGCAAAGAATCCACCTTTTTCCATTTCTGGGGCGACTTCCTTAATCTTAGACTTTACTAATTTGACATCGTGACGAATCATTCCTCGTATTGAAGGAATATCATGCCACTCGCCTTCAACAGCTAAGGTTTTTATTTTCTTACCGTTTTTATCTGTAACAGGTTCTAACTGTATTGGTTCAAGATTAGATATATTAGGACCAGATTGAAACTCACTATTCGGCAATTTCCAAATATCAGGATCATTCTCTAAATCAGAATTGACTAAGAATATTTCTAATCCTTTTTCATGAAATCTATAAATTATAACTCTAGCGGTATCTAATACACTCATAATCTCTTATATCTTGATCAAATGTAATAACTAGAATTATAACTGCCAAACATATGGTTTTGTTTACAATTAAAATTTTTAGCGCAAAATGATAAAATTCAAAATTCCTATTTGTTCATTAGATACCCATCATCAATTAAATTCCAAATTTCAAAAAATAAAGTAAAATGTAAACTATTAGCTAATAGCATTACTTTAGAAGCTCACAAGAAAAAATATTGTATACATTTATATTATTAACTAAACACCCAAAGTTAAATCACCTCACATTACGGCTAGTATTCAAAAGAATATTAGCCGTTTTTCATTAAAATCTTTTTTAGGAAATACTATTGATTACATATTAAACTTTTTCATATATTTACATATTGAAAATTAGCGCAAGTAGGTTTCTGACATAAAAGATCAAAATGATAAAAACGACTTGTTGTATTTTCAATAAAAAAGACAGATTATCTGTTAAATTATAGTAAACTACATATCATGTCTCATTCACTTTCTCCAGAACAAAAAGTTGCAGTTGAAACATTATTAAATCAATCAACTTCAGACATTAAATATTTCGATCTTAATACTGCTTTTAAGTCTGTCTTCCATGCAATTATTAACTCTATTGATATTCATAAAAAAGTATTTATACATATACCGAAAGAAAGCAATATTACAAATGATATAATAGAATTAATAAATCGATTTTCGCTTGAAAGTCTTAATATAAATATTGACAGTAAAACACCAATTCCTGAGTCGGATATCATAACACTTCGGACTGTTGTAAAAAAAGAAATTAACACAAAACCAATTATTGAAAACATAATAGCCGCAGAAAAACTTAAAACAACAGTATCACAGATAGAACTCTATTACAATGCACTAGATTCCAAAATACTTACCAATAGTAATTTTAGAAACTATGCAGCATCAATTCTAGTAAATAGAGAAAAAAATGAAATGGGTCCAACCTTAGAACTCAATGAATTTAATTTAAAATTAGATTTAAGTTTACAGGAGTTCTATACATTAAAAAAAGAAATAATCAGAGCGTCAGAATTATACCAAAAAGAATTTGATCTATTTGATCGATTAGGTATAATCAAAGAAAATATCTGGACACATACAAAGGATGAGATCGAAGATTTAAGGAAAACTATCAATGCACTTAATGAGGAGGGAAAAGAAATCACTAAGAAATATAATGAAACGTATATTTCATTAAAAGAGAATGCTGGAAGTGATTTAAATGATAAAATAGTACACCTCCTATCTTCCATAAATATTTACCAAAAAGAATGTATATCTCATCATATTAATGAGATGTATAGGCAACCAATAAAAGGCAACAAGTTTTCATTATTTGGAAAGAAAGATCAAGCAAAATCAAATTCCACATATGTAAAAGCATTTGATGAGGTCTCAGAAATAATAAGTAAGATCTCATCTGATTGGTTCGAAGATTTACCTGCCCCACAAACACATGAAATTACCTATGAATACATTCATGCTTTCCTATCACAAAACGCAGAAGATGCTCCTATTTACAGTAAAAAAATAAAACAACTACTTACTAATTCTATACATAGAATAAATAGAATAAATACTAATTCAGAAAGTGTAAAAAAGTTGGATAAAAGGCTTTCCGATTTCATATCTAGAATTGATAAGTTAGAAATTATCAATCAAGATTTTAATGCAAATACGATTAGCTTCACTAAGCAAATGCAGATGAGTAAACATGTTTCTGAAGTGCTTGATCAATGTTATAGTCTAATAGGACATGAGACACCATATACCAAATGGAAAACTGATACTCGATCACATAATAAAATTACAAATCATCTTATTTCTAAGCTTAAAAAATCCCCTCAGAATCAATGGAATCAACAATTTGAGATTTGGTACAATGAAAAAATCAAGACATCGATAATTTCAGATCTATCAATTGATCAACAAACTATTGAAAAAATCAGATCTATTAATGAAGAATTATCTATTAATAAAATTCCTGCTCTTCTAAACAAATTACAACTTACACGAATCAATGCTTCTGAACAACTAAAAAAGTCCTCTAAAGAATTATATAATACACTTTTCAAAAAGAATTCATTACATAAGACTACTTGGAATGATGTAATTCTTGTAGCCCGTCCATTCCTTCAGGATTTTTTTCCCATACATACTAATTCTGAATTAAAACATAATTCAGAATATGATTTGACCATAAGTTTCAGTAGAAGACCTTCAAACGAGAAAGATGCAAATTCTGTCCATTTCATATCGCCAATACTCCCTGAAGACATTGAAGACATGAGTGAATCCAAGGACTTATTCTTATACCTTAATGACTATAAATATAAATCTCCATTGATAGAATTGCCTAATACTGAAAAGCTCAAAGCTTCTAAAAAATTAGCAAAATTCATATTGTCCTTAAATCAGCAAGTAAAAATATATCAACTAAAAACTGGGAATATAATATCCCTCTTACCAACATCCGATAACTCAGTATTTGAGAAAAAAATGGATCTATATGGCATCAAATCAATTGAAACCACTGGAGCTTTGTATGATAAACTAACTGAAAGTATATTATTTACAAACAGACAACCGTATTTGCTTATCAAAGATGAATTGATCAACCCTGAACTACATCAGTATCTTTCATGGCAGGCTGATATATTGCAAACTTTTAAAACAGCTGGTTATAAAATATTATCTCTTAATACCTACAAACAACTAATTGATAATGATAATGCATTTGAAGAATTGATTAAGCCCTTTTTGACTGAGTTAAAAAGTGATAATGATGATAACAAACTAAATATTTCCGTAGTCGATAACATTCAAAAAACAAAAGATTCTTTGAAAGTCTGAGTGTATGATAGACATAAATTTGCATCAATATAAAGATCAACTTAAGATCAAAAAAGAAGAAAAAACTGTACTGATTTTTGATCAAATCAGAAAGAAGTATATTGTATTACAACCTGAGGAGCTTGTTCGACAACTTCTTATTCTACATCTAATAAAGATTGGTTATCCAAAGGAAAAAATTCAAGTTGAAAAAGGACTAAACATTAATGGTCTTATGCGAAGATTTGACATCGTCGTATATGATTCGAATTTCCTCCCATATCTATTGATTGAATGTAAATCGCACACTGTCCCCATTTCGCAAGATACATTTGACCAGATAGCTAATTACAATGTTCAATTACGAGCTCCTTATCTTTTAGTAACAAATGGAGTACAGACATATTGCTGTGGATTAGATTTTGAGAATAAAAATATTAATCATTTAACGGCTATACCCAAAGCAAAAAAGTAGGTTTATTTGCACTTCCTGCGGCAACCTTTTCCGTCAAATGATTTATGTATAATCTATCAAATAATTAATCCACCTAAGAAGCTCAATTTTGAAAGTATGAAACTGTTATTCTTAGCTTATTGCTTACTAATTTAATTGAAAACCAAGTTCGAGATTCGACTTATTACATATTTATTCTTCTAAAGATCAAAAATTTTACATTTTTAAAATCAACTAAATCCCGATTTTAAATTACCTTTCTGATATTACATTATAGAAGTATTTCCATATTTAAATAACTTTTTAATGTTTTTTGTAGCACTTTGAATATTATATACATTATATCAATATAAATATTGAAGTGACTTGGCCTACGGCTTCCTGTAAAAATCACGAAAATGAAAAAAACAGTACTTTTTCTTGTAGGATTTCTATCCTCTTTCTTTAGCACAATGAACATCCATGCTCAATGTAATTTGGAAGCTAATGCTACTGTGTGTCCGTTTGAGAAAATATTTATATCCTACAATACAGAAGCAACATTTAATAGTGTAACAGTCAGTGCATTCAATCAAACAGGAAGTATGAATATTCCTGCACTTATACAAAACAAAACAAATACGACTGCAGAAATAATATTCTTAGAACAAGGAAATGCAGAAATAGTAATTCAATACTATCAAAATGGTGATATTGTTGATGTTTGCAACCAAAATATTATGGTTTTTGGAGGAGAACCGATAACTGCTCTTGGAATGGTAAGTGATTATCTGGGTGATCAAGTAGCATGCGAAGCTATCGATATTGACTTTGACATTTTACTCAATTGCCTTGACTGTTCTCAATCATGGACGATAAATGATCAAACTGTAGATTTACCACAAGAGGGATTTATAATAGAAAATTTCCAATCTATAACTACATCTCTTGCTATTGATTCTTTAGGTGAATACATGCTTTGCCAAACTGTTCTCAAGGCAGATTCAGCTTGTTATGTAGAAGATTGTGTGCTCATTAACATAGTAGAAATTATTGACATTCCTGTATTTAATATTATCGATGAAGAAGATATAACATATTGTTTAGGATCAGAAATCGAATTTAAAAACGCAACTATCGTACAAGAAAATGTTATTTACCATTGGACTGTCTCTTATGATACCCTTGTATGGAATTATTATGCTGAAGATTTAAATTTCACATTTAATTTCCCCGGTGAATATTTGATTGCTCTAGAATATACTTTGACTAGTAATACGAGTTGTACTTCACATTCCACTTCATCTGTTGTAAATATTTCTGATACTCCTACTCTACTCATATCTTGTGATGTACAACTGTGCTTCGATAATGAAATTACATATCGAGCTCCAATAAACTGTACAAGTTATGAGTGGATTGTAGATTCTAACTTAGGAACAATATTAAACCAAGAAGACTCTATTATCACAATCATGTGGAATGAGGTCTCCGAGTATACTGAAACAGAAGTAATACTATTTCTTGATGACTGTGAGGCAGATGTATGTCAAGAATTATCACGAAAGATTGCACTCTTTCCTTCCGAAATAAATATAGCTGGTGCTTTTGATCTCTGCGATAACGGAGAATTTACCTACACATCTAATTATATACCAGAAGCGGATTATCTATGGGAAATTGAAATTATCGACAGCATTTCTGGAGTATTGCCAAAGATCATCTTCATACAAGATAACTACGTCACTTTAGAGATCTTTTCATTTGTAGGAGAGTTCAATTTAAATGTAACTGCATATATAGAAGACAGGGGTTGTGAAGTTTCTACATCTGAAAAAATCAGAAGATTTAACTTCACTTATAATGACAATCTGTGTCGTGAAGATTTATTTATAGCTCAACTGCTACCAAAGAATGATGAAGATGTATTGTGGACAATCACCAATGAAGAAGGTACTTATTTCAAAGAAGAGATTAAATCAGGGTTAAGTGATTTTCTAGCGTTTGGGTTCCCAAGTAGTGGTATTTATACCATGACAGCCGCTATTCCTTCACTTGATTTTATTTGTGAATCAGCATTGACATTTGAGGTGTTGGACACACCATACATCATTTTAACTGGTCCGCTATCTGTATGTGTAGATGAAGAATACACCTATTCATTATCAAACCTTGGTGGCAATGACATTGTACATTGGGAGGTATTTCAAAATGGAATGTTCACAGAAATCACAGCTCAAGAAATAAATGTTACATGGTTGGAAGGTGGAGCTCCATATCTAATTAGAGTCACGAGAGGCACAGAATCGTCTCCTGGCCAAATTTGTGAATCAGATGACGTTCTTTTCAGTATAAATGTCATTGATTCCAATTCTCTTACGATTACTGGCGAAGAAACTGTCTGTTATGATGCAGTCTCTTCATATGAAATGTCCATTCCTGGTATATACGAATGGACTATTGATCCACCATATATGGGTACAATTATTAGTGATGACATCTCAGACAGTATTACTATACAGTGGCATTATGCACCTGGAACAGAAAGTGCAATTTTGAGTTATTCAACAGAAATATGTGATGAACAAATTGTAGCTGAATTAGAAATAATGTTTGCTTTTTTCCAACCAATAATAAATCTACCTGATACTATTTGTCAATATAGTAGATTAGAAATTGAAGTAGAAAATTTAAGCAACTATGACATTATTGAATATTATATTAATGAAGAATTAATTGACGATGATAGAAATAGCATTTTTTACACATTCAATGATACTGGCTGGGTTGAGGTGCAAATTAAAATTCTAAACCCCAATGACTGTCCAGGCTTATCAGATACTACTATACCGATTTATGTTGCACCCACACCATTATTTGAATTCGAATACTCTGGTTCGACAGTCCAATGTCCCCGGGATTCTTTTGAAACAATAACAGCATCACCAACTATACAAGATGAACAATATTATTACCATTGGGTTCTGGATGGTGATACAATTAAACAAGGATTCGGAAGCATAAAACTATATAGCTGCTTAGTCACTAGAGATATGATTTTGAACGATACGGTGTTAAGTCTAATTATAACTTCGCCAAACGGTTGCACGTTCAGAAGAGGTGTACCACTTAATTATACCTGTGATCCGCCCCCGACGTTTTGTGAATGTAAAGAAGAGGTCGAAGCTTCGATAGATTACATCATAAGGCACGAGTGTAATCTAATTTCATTTGGAGGATCATTAGATTTCAGTACCGTATTGTATGCAGAATGGAGGATTGCTCAAGGAGACACTATCACCACCATACCAATTAACAATGAAGCGGATCTCACGCAAGACTCATTATATCTTACTTATAATCTAACCGTCGGTGATGTAGTTCTGCATGTTCTTTGTGACGGTCAAATCAGGTTAGAAGATGGGACATATCAAGACACTATTTGTGACTTCATTCAGGATGTTGAGAACTTTCCAATATTCTTTCCTCAAGTCGATAGAACTTACGTTTGTAATGATGATTTAAACTTTGACATTACACTTACTAATAGAAGATATCCTACCTCTCTGCCCGAAGATGAATACACTTTGAATTGGACAATAAATGGAATGTCCTATACTGGGGAACAAGTTGAAATTTTAGATATTCCGTCCAATTTTGACATAGCTATCTCATTAACACAATGCACATTGGACGAGTCTTATTGTTGCACGAAGGATACCATCATAAAATCACCAAGACCATTTGGGCCTCAAATAATATTGCCCAACGGAACTTGTGAAAATGAATTGTGGCTTTTTACGGTGGACCTGAATCCAATGTCCATTCAATCTATATTTTGGGATTTTGGTGATGGTTCTGGAAGTACTTTAGTAACAACAGAAAAAGGATTTGATAGTGTGGATGAACAAATTGTAAGTGTAATAGTGACAAACGATCGTGGATGCACTGCATATGATACTATTATCGTAGAATCATTTAAAAACCTCATTGATGGTGAGATTGACTTTATTGATGCTCCTTGTGATTCTGAAGCGCCATTAACCTATATTGAAAATAGTAATTCTGACATTATATCATATGAATGGAGTGTATTTGTAGCTAGTGACACATCTGCAATTATTGTAACAGAATCTGGTAATTACGCAGTTACTGTGACAGATAATCATGGTTGCACAAGTATTTCTGTTCTTAGTAATGCTAGTATAAATGAATCATTTAGTCGAGGTATTTTTGTACAAGAAGAAAATTGTGGAATAGCAAATGCTTTCATCTCCGCTAATGATCAATTTTTATATACTTGGTATCTCAACGGTGACTCTACATCCATGGGAGGAAGTCTAGCAATTACTGAACCAGGACAGTATGAGGTTTTAGTGGTTTCAACACTGGTTAGCACCAATACAACATGCGACTCGATTTCTAAAATAATAACCATATTCCCGAATCCCGAACTTCCGAATGTAACATCAATAAAATCATTCTGTGATCCTCTTATAGCAGAATTGACAGTTAACAATTATCCTGAAGTCACTTGGACGGGGATCGGCATAAATGAAACTTCTAAAACATTTATCACCTCAACTCCAGGCCTTTACAATGCTTCGTACACCAACGAAAATGGATGTACATCTAAGAGAACCTTTAACGTCATAGATAACAAGGTTAACTTTGACTATCTATCGAATATCTGTATTCAAGCATGCAGAGAGGATTTGGACAGCCTTCTTTTTTCAATTCCAGAAAATGATGAATCTTTTCCTGAATGGTCTTGGTCATCTGTTGACACAAATGGATTAGAATATATCGTGACTTCATCATCTGGATCGATTCCTGAATTGATAGTGACCGATAAAATGTATGACTATCTAGAACTCAATGTGGTTGCGGGTGAATGCAACTATACTTCTGGCCTTATCCCCCTTGATATTATCCAATGTAATATAGTGGAAGACGAAGAAATACTCTGCGACACAATTGATATTTTTAGTTCTAATTGTGGATTTACTGTTTATGAATGTGTTGTATCTGAAGAAAATGGTGGACCAAAATTTTATTATGAAGGCCATATTTCAACAAGTTTACCAGTATATTTATGTAGAGACAGTCTGATCGCTTCTATGGCAAATGGACAAATTGATATCCTCAGTTTTGAAACTATTGTCAATTCTGACGGAACACTTCACATTGATTATTCTGCAAATATTTTTATAGATAATGTTCAAGATTTTGAAGAAAACTCGGCATATATACGCTTTGACTTTTGTGATGAAATGGGAGTTGAAGTCTATTGCATAGAATATCTTCTACCGTACAGATCTTGTAATATAGATTTTGATTGCCTGATCGACTGTGTCGGTATTTTCTATGGGACTGAAGAATATGTATATGTTAACTACTGCCTTAACTTGACAGATGTGATACAAGATGACTGTACTATAGAATCTTATTATATGACTTTGGCTATGACAAATGATTCAGATTCTAAGTTTATCTATGAGGAAGTCATCACTGGTAATTTTGATCAATTGTATTGCCTTGATATTCCTATCTCAATTGAAGATTTCACAAGCGGTGAATTTGAATGTCTAGAGATGTTAGTAGAAGGCGACTGTCCTGACATCCTATGCTATGATTATCAGTGCGGTGCATTTTCTCCAGGTTTCGCAGCAAATGGATCAAACACAGGTAGTAGATTATCTTCTTCTCGGCAACCATTTAAATTTGCTACTCCCTTAAAATCAGAATTGAAGATTTATCCAAATCCAACTAAAGGCAAAATGACAATCTCTTTTTCCTCCTTTCAGAAAAACGATAAATATATCATCAAAAATGCACTAGGGCAAGTTCTCCAAAGTAGAGATATCGAGAATGAAAATTCAAGAATAGACCTGGGTAAAAAAAATAAAGGCCTATATTTTATATCTATTAAAAGGGATGGAGAAACATTACTAAGTAAGAAAGTATTTCTAATAGACTGATCAATCAGTTGATTTAAGAAATGATAGTACAATAAGAATTCATGTATTTGAAAAGCTAATTGTACTATTTACTTTCATACATTCTTCACCATTTGAGCAACAGCATTAATCCATTTCGGGTGATCATTTAAACTTTCTACCAAAAAAAGTTTCTCCCCTCCCATCTCTTCCCATTCTTCTTGGTATTCATCACTGATTTCGATAGTAGTCTCTAAACAATCCGCTACAAAAGCTGCACTGAAGACTAGCATGTTTTTATCCCCTGCCGCAGCTCTTTCTTTAAGCGTATCCGTTGTATATGGCTGCAACCAAGGATCTCGACCTAATCTAGACTGGTAGCATATTGTATATTTATCTTTTGGTAATCCAAGCTCCGCAGCAATTAAGTGTGCTGTTTGATGACACTGTGCTGAATAACAGAATTTGTTTGCGTCACACATCGTAGAACAGCAATTCTCTTTCTTCTGGCACCACTTTCCCGTTTGGTCAGCTTTACGCATATGTCTTTGAGGAACTCCGTGAAAACTGAATAATACATGATCCATACTTTCGACATCATGCTTTCGAGCATTGTCTGCAAAAACTTGAATCATCTCCTCATTATCATAATATGAGTTGATCATTTTAAGTGGTGGTATCATTTGCTCCTTCGATAACACTCTCATGACTTCCTCCAAAGCAGAACCAGTAGAGGCAGATGCATAATGAGGAAACATAGGAAACACAATAATCTCATCGACAAAAGCTTCTTTTAACTTTTGAATCGCTGATTCGATAGATGGCTTTTGGTATCTCATCCCTAGTTCTACAACATAGTCTTTTCCGAGTATTTTTTGCACCTCTTCCTTTACTTTATATCCGTATACTTTGATTGGTGAGCCTTCTTCGGTCCATAGTAGTTTATATATCTTAGAAGATGCTCTTGATCTAAAAGGCGCAATAATTCCCCTTACCAATAATTGCCTAGGCAACCAAGGAATATCAATCACTCTACCATCGGTCAAAAATTGATTAAGATATCTAAATACACCACCATAATTAGGATTATCCGGTGTTCCTAGGTTTACAAGTAATACTCCTTTTTTCATCTTTTTATTCATAAATATGTGTCCAAACTTCAAATGATTGCGCAATGTAAACGCAAATCTTGCCATGCTGTTTATTCTTTAAGTAAAATTGATGTAAAAAATATCAAAAGTGAGGTGTCTAGCGTTATCTTTGTTCATTATTAGAACAAA
Organism: uncultured Saprospirales bacterium; assembly: GCA_913061325.1. GTDB lineage: Bacteria > Bacteroidota > Bacteroidia > Chitinophagales > Saprospiraceae > CAJXUU01. The sequence continues at coordinate 11,330 of CAJXUU010000045.1, forward strand.
TTGAAATCAATGTCAAAACCTCTCATTCTGATTACAAACGATGACGGAATCGTAGCTCCAGGTATAAAAGCACTTATAGAAGTTGCTTCTACTTTTGGTGAAGTTGTAGTTGTCGCTCCCGATAGTCCACAATCTGGACAAGGTCATGCAATAACACTTGAGCATCCTCTCAAACTCAACAAAGTAGACCCTTTCAATGGTATCGAAGCATATGAATGCTCTGGAACTCCTGTAGACTGTGTCAAATTGGCTAAAAATGTAATCCTCAAGGGAAGAGAAATAGATCTCTGTCTGTCTGGTATTAATCATGGAGCCAATAGTTCAATCAATGTAATATACTCAGGTACAATGTCAGCAGCCATGGAAGCAAGTATCGAAGGAATAGATTCGATCGGTTTTTCGTTATTAGACTATAGTTTTGATGCAGATTTCACAGAAGCTAAAAAAATTGTAAAAAATCTAGTCCAAAAAATGCTAGAAAAAAAACTACCAGATTGCAAACTCCTTAACGTAAACATACCCCCTGGCAAAGACATCCAAGGAATGAAGGTGTGCAGACAAGGGAACGGAAATTGGGTTGAAGATTTCCAAGAAGGACTAGATCCTAGAGGGCAAAAATACTATTGGCTTACAGGTAAGTTTGTAAATTTCGACAAAGGAGACGACACAGACATCTGGGCATTAGAAAATGGATATGTAAGCATCGTTCCTACTGGTCATGACTTAACAGTTCATAATTCAATTGAAAATTTGAAGTATCTAGAAAAATAATCAAAAATCGAATTACAAACACAGAAATGTTTAAATATTCGAATTACGAAAAGTAGAAAATCTAATATTCTAAATATATGATAGAAAAAAATTCAGTATTCACAGGCCTTATTGTTGGTGCTATCGTGCCCGTACTGGGTTATATACTCGTAGAATTTATCTTTGGGCTATTAGCTCAGGCGGGGCTTATGGAGTATGTGTCAGGCGGGGGATTATCAAGAAGAATGAGAACATTGGCTTTATTAGGAATCTGTACTAATTTGATTCCATTAAACATCTGCCGGAATCAAAAATGGGATGATACAATGAGAGGTATTGTCTTCCCAACCTTGCTCTACGTTGGTTTCTGGATCTGGCAATTTGGTAGAATCCTTTTTTAAAAAATGAAATATTACATCATAGCTGGGGAACCTTCAGGCGATCTTCATGGCTCAAATCTTATGAAGGCTATACTAGTTCGTGATCCTAATGCAGAATTTAGATATTGGGGAGGTGACCATATGGCATCTGTGGCAGACGGTATGATCACTCACATCAGAGAGACATCTATCATGGGTTTCACTGAAGTAATCAAAAATATCAGCAAAATCAAAGGATTTTTTAAAAAAGCAAAAGCAACAATCCAAGAATTCCAACCAGACAAAATCATATATATAGATTATCCTGGCTTTAATCTTCGAATGGCCGAATGGTCAAAAAAAGAAGGATTTTATAACGTTTTCTATATATCTCCTCAACTTTGGGCTTGGAAAAAAGGTAGAGTCAAAAAAGTGAAAAAGTATATTGATGACATGGTCTGTATACTCCCTTTTGAGAAAGATTTCTATGCTGAACATGGAGTAGAGGTTCATTATGTTGGACATCCTCTGCTGCCTATCATTCAAAATTTCAAGCCGGATCCGAATTTTGTGGAAAAATACAATTTAAGTGGTAAAAAAGTCTTAGCTGTTCTACCTGGCAGCAGAGAACAAGAGATAATTAAAATGCTACCTGAATTTATATCAGCAGCATTGAAGTACAAAAGTCAGTTCCAGATTGTGCTGGCTGCAGCACCAAATGTGAGTCCATCCTTCTATTCAAGTATCTTGGGTGAATATAAAAATCAAATTACTATTGTAGGAAATGATACATACAACTTACTTTCAATTGCTGATCTAGCAATCGTTACCAGTGGAACAGCAACACTTGAGACTGCTCTTTTCAAAGTACCGCAAGTCGTTTGTTATAAAACTTCATCAATTAATTATGCGATAGGAAAACGATTGGTTGATCTGAAATACATTTGTTTAGTCAACTTGATATTAGACTATGGCTTGGTCACAGAATTGATTCAAAATGAAGCCGAAGTCGATCAAATTACGGACGCACTTAATGACACTCTATTAAGAGAACATGAGATAAAACTTGGTTATGAGGAACTTATAAAAACACTTTCCAACAATAATATTTCTGCCAGTGACGAAGTAAGTAGAATCGTTACTACAGAAGTGATTTAAAAACGTAGGTTAAAATGATTTGTATCCCGTCAAGTCGGGACAGGTGTGCTTGGTTATCAAGCTGAAGCGATTTTTAAGAAGCATAACCATAGCTACGCGACGAAAAAATTGGGAAAACTTGATATTCAATGATATGCGCCCCGTTACAGACGAGACAGGAAGGAATTAACATTATGTTTTTAAATCACTTCACATACTAAAATGGAACGATTCTATATTTTACATTATTTCTATACCTTTACTACAAGAATTACTAACATTACAATTTATGGCAGGCAATACATTTGGCACACTATACAGAATCACAACTTTCGGAGAATCTCACGGTAAAGGAATCGGTATAGTAATAGATGGTTGTCCATCTGGACTTGAGCTTGATGAAGCTTATATTTTTTCAGAATTACAAAGAAGAAAACCGGGCCAATCCAAAATCGTAACTCAGAGACATGAGAATGAAGAATTTGAGGTGCTTTCAGGTGTATTCGAAGGTAAAACAACTGGGGCTCCATTAGCAATATTTATCAGAAATCAAGATCAGCGATCAAAAGATTACAGTCACATCATGGACAAGTATCGTCCAAGTCATGCAGACTACACATATAGCAAAAAGTACGGAATACGTGATTATAGAGGCGGTGGTAGATCTAGTGCAAGAGAGACAGCGGCAAGAGTAATAGGTGGTGCAGTAGCTATGCAAATCCTATTAAAAATGGGAATTGACATCAATGCATATGTGAATCAAGTGGGTAACATAAAACTAGATTCAAACATCAAAATAGACTACACTAAAATCGATGATAATATCATTCGTTGTCCACATTCTGAAACTGCGTCCCAAATGATTGACTTGATTACCAAAATCAAAAAACAAGGAGATACTATCGGAGGTGCTATTCATTGTAATATCTCCGGAATGCCAGTTGGTGTCGGTGCACCAGTATTCGATAAACTACATGCAGAATTGGGCAAAGCTATGCTTAGTATTAATGCAGTCAAAGGTTTTGAATTTGGGTCTGGATTTGATGCTGTGACTATGAAAGGATCTGCACACAACGATGCTTTCGAAAATAAAGATGGAAAAATCACAACTAAGACCAACTTCTCTGGTGGCATACAAGGTGGAATTAGTAATGGTATGGATATCACATTTAATGTGGCATTTAAGCCTGTAGCCACAATAATACCCGCTCAAGATTCTATTGATAAAGATGGAAATGATACAATTGTAACTGGGAAAGGAAGACACGATCCATGTGTGGTACCAAGGGCAGTACCGATAGTAGAATCTATGGCAGCTATTGTTATTTTAGATCATATTTTGATAGATCGGAGTACTAGGTTGGTGGATCTGGTTAGTGGGTTATAGCATAGATAAAAATGGAAACAAACACTTAATATTTCATCAATCCTGAATTTCAGTTTCATCATCAACTACTCCAACTCTAAACTGCTCTGCCATGGTCTGTTTAAAATCTGATAGGGTTCCGAATTCTGTTCTATACCCTACCCCAAGTCCATACTTCTGTCTTCTTACTGCCTCAATCTCATCATAATCATATCGGCCGTACATTCTAAGTTTGAGCTTTCTATCATCGGTTAAAAAATACTCGAGCACAAAATTTCCAATGAAATAATTACCTACATTTGTCCCATTGAGTACATTATCCCAAACATAATTACCACCAAGATCGAGCGACAGCCTTTCATCTAGAAATTTAAATCTATTTTTTAAATTAACTTCTATTTCATCAGGTGCCAAAGCATTGTTATTATTTTGCACTCCGTTGAAAGAGTTTTTACGTAATCCAATATCAAAATCGAAGCCAGAAATCAATCCGTTATCTGCAAATACTTCGTTCAATAATCCAGTAAAGAGAAGGGATGCTTGGCTTGATATAAATTCGCTCAAAGTGCCAATTGTAGTAGATCCAATATCAGATCCACTTAGTGCTATTTGACTACCGCTACTAGGTAGAAAGGAATTAAATACTACCAGACCAAGGACTTGACTATTTAATTCAGCTTGATTGGCATTTAGTGTTCTCATCTTACTTTGCACAACAGTTCGCAGTTCTCCTTGGAGATCAGGAAAATCAAGATCGAAATTCACATTTGGCTTAAATAGAGTACCTCCAAGATTTAGAATAAGTTCTACTTGCGTTTTACTTTTGGATGCAGATTCCAACTTTGAGTTATCCGCCACAAACTCAGATAAAAACACGTCCATAGCGGTTCGCACTTCATAATCTGCAACGATATTAAGCGTGGCATTAATAGGATCACCAGTCCATCTTATCTGTCCCCCTCTTCTTACTTGGAACGGTTTAGCCACAGCCCCAAGTGCTGTAAAAAGATATTCTCCATGCTCGATTTCATATGTACCATACATATCAAAATCGCCATATCTAGTAATATTCATCTTCATATTACCTCGACCATATCCTTGTATTACATCTCCTCTACTCTCATCAAATATGATATTGACTCTTGCCTCAGGAGTCATCGTCATATCTATAGAAATATCCAACCCTTCAAAACGGAAGGCCTTTTCTTCCTTGGACTTTTTAGCAAATAGATCCTTTCTTTTTACAAATTTTATAAAGTTTTTATCTGTTGTTGTCTCTCCTTTTGATATTGGAATATTAAGAATCGACCCTTCCTTAGCATTGGCATTAATCTTCATATTTACTAAGTGTGTTGGTCCAGTGAACTCCACAGACATATCACCTTTACCATATCCATAGTATAATGGATTATCAAATTTTGTAGTATTAAGTGCGACAATGTCTGTTCCAGAAATAAGTGCATCCAAATGAAAATCCTTGAAAGTACTATGATTAAGTCCCCCTGTAATATAGCCTCTTCCTCCCTCAGGATCTAAAATCTCGGCTCCTGTTAAGTCTATAGTTTTTTCTGTGACTCTTACTTCTTGATTTTCAAACTTATATTCTACACCTGTATATTTGACAGTTACGCCACCATTTAAATATCCTTTACCTTCAATTATCAGGTCAGAAGCAGGGCCATTTATCTTCGCCTTCAGATTCACTCCACCGTAAGTGTTTTTGATACCATCACTTAGCAAATATTCGAAAATGCGTAGCGGAAACGCTTTTGTCTCCACAGTAGCAGTTACTTCATTATTATTTGCTAGATCAATTACGGCATTTAATAACAATTCATGATCAGTGTTCCCTAATGATAATAACATATTGACTGGTTTATCAACATCCTTGCTCATATCAAGTTCCATTGTACCGAAGCTATCATCATTGATAGCAAAATCTTCGATGTACATATTCGCTTCAATATTCTGATTTTCATATATATTATCAACAAAAACACTTAGGTCCCCTTCACCAGTAAAACCTATTCTATGATCATCAATCAAGTCATTGATAGTCTCAAAATCAAAATCTGCTAAATACATGGCTATACCTTTTGTATCAACATCATCAATTGTAATCGATCTCTTTCCATCTGACATCCTTAGATTGTCGATCTTATGATATTTCGATCCTATTAGTATTTCATTATTCTCTTCAAAAGACCAAATACCACCTAGTGCTTCTATCTTGTTATCTGTAATATTAAGTTTATAGCCCTTTGGGTGAGGTACCATTCGTCCTTGAATATCTAGACTTTCTAAAGAATCAACAAATTCTTTGGTGCTCACTAAAAATTCCACAGTATCACCAATCATTCTACTTTGTATATCAATAGAATTAAATGAATTGCTACCTATCACGGTAGAATCAATATTGATTAATATATCTCCGCTATTATTATCGCTACTTATTAACAGCTGTGTGTCCCAAAAACTATTGTTTTGGATACCGATAAATGGTATAGAGGAAGCAAATGACAAGTCCCCTTTTCTTGTGTCTAGAGAGCCTTTTGCCTTGAAATTCTTAGTTCCTAGATCTTTTATTCCAACTAGATCAAAGTAATTTCGACTATCATAAATACTGATATCAAATCGAAGATCCTGTTCGGATTGATTGACTCGCTTATCTATAACCCAATTCTGCGTAAAATGAGGATAATTAGCCTCTAACAGTCGTTTTGTTGAAGGCACTAATGAAGTAAGATCATATTCTCCCTCAAGTTCGAAACTTGCTATATCAGAGAACAATTTTATCTCTCTGTTCTTAAATCCCGCAGCAAAAGCTGTTACTGAAACTGTATCCATTGTATAAAGCGTATCATTCGCCGCTACTCTGATATCACTTGCAATCATGGTACCCACTACATCATTAATATCTTTGCCGTAACCATTGATATCGATGTTCCCTTGGATCGCAAGCGGATTGCTTACAAGATTTAGTTTCTTAAAATCAATTTGTTCAATATTTGCCTTAAAATCTAAGTGCGGAATACTGTCTTTCATTTCAATACTACCATCAAATACAAAATCGATGTTTTCATCTGAAATACTAAATTCACCATTAAATTTACTCTTATCTACTTGCGCATCCATTACAAAGTCTCGATATTCATACCCTTTGAATGTCAATGATTCAACTGTAGCATAAAGATCAGAATAGACGGAATTTAGTGTAAGCCCCTTACCATTCTTAATGGCCGCAGAGAAATCAACCAATCCAAAATCTTGATTATCAGTCCAATCACCAAGGTTAAATTGTTCTACACTTAACTCTCCGCTATATTGCGCAAGGTTACTTCCATCCTTTACATCCAACCTCATATCCATAAACGCATCACCCATATCAGACTTCAGGCCTCCAAATATTACAAAGTCTTTTAAGTACCCATAATAACTACCGCTAAATGTAATATTACCAAGCTTGTCGAAATTTTCAGGTGGAGCAAATCCCGGTATAAACGATTTCAAAAAATGAATATTCGTCTTTAATTTTTTCATTCTGATATCTAAGAACTCTCTATCTTTAATCGTTATTTTTCTAGTTGAGAAACTTGCATCTAATACAAGTTCATTCCCAACTCTAATATCCATTTTCTGACCATTAAGGTTATCAATCACTCCACTGACTTTACCAGATAGGCTTACCGTTCTATTTTTATTTTGGATAAAAAATGAACTTCGATTTAGCTTCTCTACAAAGTGCATAATATCACCAAGATAGACCTTACTTGAAGTTAGATTAGAGTAAATATTAACCTTTTGTTCAAAATCAGAAAAGTCGGCAAAGGAGTCAAAATCTAATGCTATAGATTTGCTAAGATTAGTTCTGTCTGTAATAAAAGAGAAATTAGGAAAGCTGATATAGTCAGAACTAATGATCGTATTTTCACTAGTTAGAGATTTAACTTCAAATCCCTTATCATCTATAAAGTCAAGCCGATCCAAATTAAAATTAATATCATTACTTCCTTTGATAGTCATATCACATACCTCTAAATCAATATCGGATATTTCAAAATGACCATAATCTAAAACGTCAGAATAATGAAGTCGTGCCTTATTTTTATCTTCTAAAGAAAATATGCCCTTCTTGATTAAAATCTGTTTCAACAATATGGTCATCTTCTGTTCTTTGTTAGCAACTGTATCTATTACTTCAGCCAGTTGCTCACTATCATTTTGAATCGTTATTCCATTTCCTTCTTTGACTACTCTAACTATAGGTTGCTCGAGAACTAATTCTTCAATATCTACTCCGCCGTCCTCTAAAAACGAATTGATCTCAATATATCCTCTAGCTACTTCTATTGATTGGATTTGCTTAGTGTTTTCATCTTTGACCAGTAATCCTACGTTCGTTAAATTTACTTTTTTGATGTCTATATTAAAAGGTTTTCCACCTTTACTTTCATTTTCAGGACTACTCAGAGATGCGATTATTTTAGATAGATTGCTCTCTTTTTCTCCTAAATACATTGTGATTTCGGCATGAAGAGAATCTAAGTTAATGGCATCAATTGCTACAGCATTATCAAATAGACTGTACAAACTCTGTGTAAGGCTTACATCTAATGAACTTGCAGATAAGATTGTGTCTGATCGAGTTCCTATTAGTCTAAACCCGACTAATTGTAGACCATTTCTCATACTTACATCTACTCTATCAATAGACACTTCCCCTTCTATGGAATCGCTTATTCTTGTAATCATATAGTCCACCACTTTGTTTTGAACAGGGGACCATTGTATTAGAAAGAAAAATAAAATTGGTAATAGGACTATAAAAAGTAACCCGTATAACAATCTCTTCCTCCATGGAGAAGATCGCTTTACGTTTTCTATATTTTCCTTTTCCTTCATCAATATTATAACCTTTTAAGAGGCTTTATTTGTTAATATTTTGATTGTTTAACAAGAACTTAATTTGGTAAATAAAATCATTAATACCAAATTGCAAAATACATAAAGCTAATCGACTATTACTCCATAATAGACATATTATATATAGTCATAATTTATTAATCGACTAAGCTAAATAATTTTATAGTCTGACATGCTTCTTTCACATCATGAACTCTAAGGATTTTTGCACCATTTTGTAAGGCTACCATATGCAATGCTGTAGAGCCATTAAGTGATTCTTCTGAAGTTATTGTAAGCGTTTTATATATCATTGACTTTCTACTTAACCCTACCATAATTGGGCAATCAAGTATACTAAACACAGACATTTTTTTGAGTAGTTGATAATTTTGCTCTACCGTTTTTCCAAATCCAAAACCTGGATCAATAATAAGGTCAATAATTCCCGCTTTTCTTAAATCATAAACTTTTTGTTTCATAAATGACAGAACATCCATCACAACATTATCATACGTCGGACTATCCTGCATATCCATTGGTTTTCCTTGCATGTGCATAAGCACATAAGGCACTTTTTTATCAATAGCCACTTGTATTATAGAAGGGTCAATACTACCCGCTGAAATATCATTGATCATACTTGCACCAGCATTGATTGCAGCTTCAGCCACATCACCATGCACGGTATCAATTGACATAATTTGATTAGGATATTTTTCTTTAATCAGCTTGATCACAGGTAATACTCTCCCAAGTTCCTCATCCGGTGTGAGAATCTCGGCACTTGGTCTAGAAGACATTCCACCAATGTCAATGATAGAAGCACCATCACCAATCATCTGTTCAGCTTTCATTATTGCATCCCCTAAAGAATTGTGCTTTCCACCATCATAAAATGAATCAGGAGTCATATTCAAAATCCCCATTATTATCGGAAAAGAAAGATCTACTAGTTTACCGTTACAGTTTAAAGAATTCATGGCACAAAAGTACTCAACATATCAATGTTATCCATTTTTTGACGAATCTATTTATCCGCTTGAAATACAGTTTTCTTCACTTTACTGTCATAGTATATGAATAAGAGGTTCCTATTTAATTTTGAAGAGAAATTTACCAGAGCAAAATCTCCTGCACACATTGAACTGTGCATAAGCAACATAGATAAAAGCAATACTTCATACTGACTAAAAAAACATGCAAGTAACAGCAAGCTAATTGTAATGAAGATAAACGGTGCAAGTAAAAAACGATGAAATTCCTTCTTAGACATTACAAATCTATCTGAGAAACAACTAAATCGAAACTTTAGAATATCCCATTCGAAGTCAACCGAGATACATCCTAAAATCTTTAAGTATAATCCATGCAAAATTTCATGTAACGGTATCAAAAGCAAACCGAAGAAAATACCAAATCCAATCTGATAAAAAAACAATTCCATCGATGAATGCTCAGTAAATTTCGAAATGAAAATTGAAATTAAAACCCAAATCAAAATAAATAAAAAAGCTATGTATAAATTTATAGAAAATGATCTTTTCTTTAACTGTGCTCCAATAAAATCATGAAAAGTGTCATCGTTATTGACCTCAGCCAATATTTCAAATGAATCATTTTGGTCATGTGCGGCAGATCTCTCCATCTAGCTATTTCATCTTTCTGATGGCAAATACCAAAGTTACAAATATCATTGAAGGAACACCTATCCAAACAAACTCGCTTTTGAGAACAGTCAATCCCCATTCATTAAAGAATTTAGATATTCCGATTGGAGAAACTCTAATCATTCTAAATGGTAAAAAATATCTGTCATCATCAAATGGAGAAAAGTAAGCGATCCCCATACCACCAGTTGTCATACCATCTAATACTCCATGACTGACCGTGCAAATCATGTAATAAAAAGCAAGTATCAGTTTATCTTTTATCTCAGCCCTGAAATGAAATAAAAACATCATTAACAAACCAAAAGCAGCTCCAAAAACAATAGAGTGTGTCATTCCTCTATGTCCCCAAAATCCATGATATGGGATTCCTAAATTGAATGAGATTATATCAATATCAGGCATCATAGAACACAGTATCCCTAATACAATGACTCCCTTTCGCCTCAATACTTTGGGCAATGCCGTTCCCATAGCTCCTGCTAATGCTGCATGCCCAAATACTGATGCCATATTTTTATTTACTAATTGCTTCTTTAATAACGTCCATCATTCTGTCTACGAAAACGAATTCTACGCCTTTAAGATACTGATCTCCTATTTCTTTTACATGCTTCTCATTATCTTTGCAAAGTATTATTTTGGTCAGTCCGGCACGTTTTGCCGCTAGAATTTTTTCTTTAATACCTCCTACTGGCAAGACTTTACCCCTCAATGTGATCTCACCAGTCATAGCAAGATGCGCTTTCACCTTCTTTTCTGTCAACGCTGATGTTATGGCCGTCATCATTGTAATACCTGCAGATGGTCCGTCTTTTGGTACTGCACCTTCAGGCACATGGATATGAATATCTGTCTTGTCAAATGTATCAACTGGAATTCCTAATTCCTCACTATGTGCTTTAATGAAACTTAGTGCCGTCGTTGCAGATTCTTTCATCACATCACCAAGATTTCCAGTGAGGTTCAATTTACCCTTCCCCTGACTTTTGCTCACTTCTATGAATAAGATATCACCACCAACACTAGTCCAAGCTAATCCAACTGCTACACCTGGCACATCAACTTTGCTGTACTTATCTAGGTCCACTTTCGTAGGTCCCAGTATAATTTCTATTGTTTCTGGAGATATTTTTTTCTCATACTCAATTTCCATTGCTACTTTTTTCGCAATGTTTCTCATCACAGAACCTATTGTACGATCTAGAGATCTGACACCCGCTTCTCTTGTATAAGACTGAATGATTTTCTCAACAGACTTTGCCGGAAGAGATAGGTCAGTAGCTTTTAATCCATGGTTCTTTCTCTGTTTAGGGATTAGGTGCTTTTTAGATATTTCTATTTTTTCTTCTGTTGAATATCCACTCAACTGGATGATTTCCATTCTATCCCTAAGAGCGGGTTGAATAGTATTAAGAGAGTTTGCAGTTGCGATAAATAGAACTTTACTTAAGTCGTACTCTAACTCTAAGTAGTTGTCATAAAAAGATTCGTTTTGCTCAGGGTCAAGCACCTCCAACAATGCAGAAGAAGGATCACCTCTGAAATCTTTACCAATCTTATCTATCTCGTCAAGAATGAACACTGGATTAGAAGTCTTTGCTTTTTGCAGAGACTTGATGATTCTACCCGGCATCGCACCTATATAAGTTTTTCTATGTCCGCGAATTTCACTTTCATCATGTAACCCACCAAGAGACATCCTTACAAACTTTCTGTTAAGTGCATTTGCTATTGATTTCCCAAGGCTCGTTTTTCCAACACCTGGAGGGCCAACTAAACAGATTATAGGAGCTTTCATGTCTCCTTTTAGCTTCAGGACTGCAAGATGCTCTAAAATTCTCTCCTTTATTTTATCCAATCCATGATGATCGGCATCGAGTACTTTTTTAACTTTCTTTAGATCAAAGTTATCTTCTGTGATATCATCCCAAGGAAGATCTAGTAATGTCTCCAAATAGGATAAGGTCACTGAAAATTCAGCCATTTGTGGATTAATCCTTTTTGCCTTAGCTAGGTCTTTCTCGAAAGCTGCTTTTGCTGTCTTTGGCCATTTCTTTTTAGCAGCTCTTTCTTCTAATTGTTTAAGCTCATCTGCTTGAGGATTTTGACCTAGCTCTTCTTGAATTGTTTTCAATTGTTGATTCAAGAAGTATTCTTTTTGTTGCTTGTCTATTCCTCCTCTTACTTTCGATTCAATTTTATCTTTTAGTTCTAGCAATTGAAGTTCCTTATGCATTTGTGTAAGGATCACTTTTGCTTTTTCCCCCAGGTCATTTATTTCTAATATCTTTTGCTTCTCATCTATTTTAATATTAAGATTAGAAGATATAAAAGAAAGTAAAAAGTTATCATTTTTGATATTTTGAAGCATCATAACAGCTTCAGTTGGGATCTGAGGAGAAAGCTCAATTATACTTTTTGCTAAATCTCGTATTGATGATATTGCAGCTTTAAACTCTTGTTTGTCTTTAACTTCCCCTATAGACAATGCTGAAATAGCAACTGTCTGATATGGGTCTGTGGATACTATTTCATCGAGATGAAATCTTTTCCTTCCTTGTAATATTGCAGTTGTATTGCCATCTGGCATTTTTATCACTTTGATAATTCTTGCTACCGTTCCAATTTCAAAAAGATCGTTGATTGCCGGATCTTCTACACTGGTTTCTCTTTGTGCTATGACCGCTAGTAATTTACCATTCTTATCTGCAGCTTTTAGTGCTTTGAGTGACTTGGTTCTCCCTATTGTTATTGGAATAACTTGACCAGGAAACAATACCGTATTCTTGAGTGCAAGCAACGGTAATTGATCAGGATAAGATTCCTTTTCAATACTTTCATCATCGGAGTCAGACACTGAAAATAACGGTACCATATCCTCATTCTGATTTATTGCCATTCTTTTTAATTCATCAAACATCTATATATATATTTTTCTACTCTTCATCTTACAAAAACGAATTGAGTAGTTGTTTTCAATTTCTAGGTATTTATAATCAACTATTATTCCATCACCAAATACTCGACGATATCTGTAATTCTGTCTATAATTAGAATTTAAAATGGACAAATAGTCAGATTAACGAACCCATCCAAAATATGAAATGACAAAAAATGCGCTACAAAATCAATTGCAGCGCATTTTATATATCTTTTATTATTGAAAATTCAGATAATCAAGCCCTTACTCATCTTCAGCATACTTCGCTTGATATCCTTCAAAATCAAATATCAAACTAAATCTTAAAGTATTATCAAGAGGATTTCTTCTATTGTTAGTTGGTACTAAGTATGATAGATTGATACCGAATATATTATATTGGATACCTAAACCTACTGTAAGGTATTGTCTGTCACCTTTATCTTGGTGCTCATAGTAGTAACCCGCTCTAACTGCGAATTGTTTATCATACCAGTATTCTGTTCCAAATGAAAATGCTAGCTCTTTGATCTCTTCACTAAAACCACCTTGTGCATCTGTAAATGATCCAAAGACTCCTGAGAATAATGATTTTTCTCTGTAGTCGGCGATGTTATTTTGATTAGCATCATAATCAGGATTGTCTATTATAGTTCCATCATCTAATACAATAGTCTTTGATTGTGGAGAAGGAACCAGTAACTTATTCAGTTCCACGTGAAATGACATTGAATTGTGTTGATCAAAATTCATCAAGAGGCCTGCACCAAAGCCTAAATTAGCTGGAAGAAAATCTTGCACATCTGCTTGATCAGTATATGACACTTTAGATCCTAGGTTAGTAATCGCAGCTCCATATGTCCACTGACTATCATATCCACCTAGTTTAGATTTCTTTTTATATGTAAACCCAATATCCGCAGCGAATGCATTGGCACTATTGATATTTATTCCGTTTACTTGCTGACCAGAAGCTAAGTTAGAGTATACATACTTTGCACTTAATGATGCAGATAAGTTATCCCCTAATTTTCTTGCATACGCTACATTGAATTCTAGTTCTCTAGGGTTTCCAAGTCCGATATTAATCCCTTGAGCATCAGTGAAGTTAATTTCTCCTAATGAGAAGTACCTCAACCCAAAACCTATAGTTTGTAGCTTATCTAATTTCTTGTACCCAGAAAAATGCAATAAGAATACGTCATTAAGATTTAATTCTCTTAACCATGGTGTATAAGTCAATGCTAATGAAGTAGATTTTTCAGCAAAAGCAAGATTAGATGCATTATAGTGAATTGAATTTGCATCCGGGACTACTGTAATACCTACATCTCCCATGGCTCCACCTCTTGCATCTGGTGCTATTCTTAAGAAAGGCATAGCTGTAAGTAGCGTATTAGGAATACATTCTCCATTTGGTCCAATAACACATCCTAAAGTAGGATCAAATTGCGCTTTACCAGAAGTACTAGCAAGCAGAAAAACAACAATAATCGTGGTAGCTTGAATAAGTTTTTTCATTATTTTATTTGAATTGACAACCTACGTAACGAGGTGAACATCTCATTTATTACGTTACTAGGTAGATTTCGAAATTTATTTTCTAAAAGTATATTAAGGTTTAGTTTTGACTTTTCACGTACTATTCTTCCAGCCCTAAAAAAATTATCAGGGCGCAAAAGTAATTTATTTTGTTCAATCTAGAACATCAAATTAACGGAATCATTGTATCAAAAAAGCTATTGCCAATATTATAGTATCACTAGCTTTTCAAAATCGCTCTCTCTGTATTGATTTAATTCTCTTGAGATGACTTTTATTTTATATAAATATAATCCTTTGGCTATCCCAGCGCCATAGTCATCTTTTGCATCCCATTTTACATCATCAACTCTATATCCACTTGAGAACACGTTGTGTTCTATGGTCTTGACAAGCTTACCGGAGATTGTATATATATCTACAAACACTTCTAAATCAGAGCCTACTAGATCATGCTCAAACATAAATGATGTATTGGTAGAAAAGGGATTAGGATAATTATAAACATTCCTCAATTCTTCACCTTCTTGATCTACAACGGTAAACTCTAATCCTGTCTCTTATACACATCTCCGAGCCCACGAGACAGGCAGAAATCTCG
>CAJXUU010000046.1 GCA_913061325.1 uncultured Saprospirales bacterium
GGAGATGTGTATAAGAGACAGTACTAAGACACATACAGCATTTCTAAATGAGGTACTTGGGCGAATAGATGTGAAGTTTCACTTGTCGACTGTTTTGGCAAATTATTATTATCCATATACTGCGGGAAAGTTAGTCGCATGTGTTGATAATTCTAAGCTGCATGTGATGTATGCTAAGGATAGAAAGTTTTTGTTTTATAATCAATTTGATTGTGTGCATGAGAATGATTACCTATATTTTATAAAATTGGCATTTAAAGAAATGAAACTTAATCCTGAGTCTTCTCCGTTAGAATTATCAGGTAAAGTGGATAGGGATTCACCAATATTTAAGTTATTGCAAGATTATATAAGAAATATAGATATCATGCAATCATCTGTTTTAAATGTTAAGGATTTGAGATATAAAGCCAAACAACATTATTATTTAGATCTATTTGCAACATCTATATGCGTATAATCGGAGGTAAATTTAAAGGGAGAAGGTTTAACCCGCCAGCTAAAAATTGGCCTACAAGACCTACTACGGATTTTTCTAAAGAAGGATTATTCAACATACTCCAAAACAGAATTTATTTCGAAGATACAAAGATGCTTGACCTTTTTGGGGGAACAGGGAATCATTGCTACGAGTTTATCTCTAGAGGCTGTGAAGATGTTACTTATGTTGATAAATTTGGTGGATGTGTTGCCTTTGTGAAGAAGACAGCTGAAGTATTAGGTATAGAAGATAACATTACTATCGTAAAATCTGACGTTTTTAAGTTTATAAGAGGTGTAAGAATCAAGTATGATTATATATTTGCTGGCCCTCCATATCCTCTTCCTATTCTAGATGAAATTCCAGATGAAATATTCAAACATGATCTTTTAGCTGAAGGTGGTTTGTTTGTAATGGAGCATAATCCAGATCATGACTTTAAGAATCATCCAAGATATAAGGAGGAAAGAAATTACGGAACTACTATATTTTCATTTTTCAAGTAAATGAAATACTATTTAGAAAGAAGGACTATGTGAAGTCATACTTTATTAGAAACCATATTTAATTATAATCACTCCAAAAGTAATTGGATTAATTAGAATTATAACATCCACTCTACTTTTTGTATTCCAGGTACCAGAACTTTCAATGATTTTGGATTAATCTTGAAGCTTAATTTGAGCTCTGACTCATAACCCTCACCATCTACATGTAGATAGTCTTTCTCATCTAATGAAATAGTCAATTCTTTTCCTTGGTAGGTTTCTGTGATTTTACTCAAATGTAAGGAACGGTTTAGAAATCTAAAACTGGTTAGAATATACTTATACAATGGAGATTTCTTAATTAACATGATGTCCATTATGCCATCTTGTAGAGATGCTTGAGGAGCTACAGTGAAGTAAAATCCATACATAGATGCATTTGCTACTACTGCGGCAGCATATTCACCTTCGATAAGTTTCCCGTCGAGTTTTATTTTGAGTGATGTAGGTTTGAATTTATTGCTTTCTTTGATAGATGTAGAGAAGTAGGGTAGGAAGCCTCTCTTTTTGTTCATTTTGGTCATGAATGCAATCCTAGCATCGAAGCCTATGCCTGCCACATTAGCAAAGAATCGATCGTTTACTGTACATGTATCTATCCATATTTCTTTACCTGTATTTAGGAACTCTATCGCTTTCTCTTGATTCCTCCCCAAACCAAGATGCATTGCAAAACCATTACCGGATCCACCCGGCAATACTCCTAAACAAGTATTAGTACCTACAAGTGATTGTGCTACTTCATTCACACTGCCATCCCCACCAACTGCTACGACTATGTCTGCACCATTTTCAGCAGCCTCTTTTGA
Source organism: uncultured Saprospirales bacterium (assembly GCA_913061325.1). Classification (GTDB taxonomy): domain Bacteria; phylum Bacteroidota; class Bacteroidia; order Chitinophagales; family Saprospiraceae; genus CAJXUU01. The sequence continues at coordinate 1,839 of CAJXUU010000046.1, forward strand.
TAAAGTTATAGCATGTCCGGCATATTCTGTGAATGAAATTGAATGATTAAATTTACTAGAGTCTATCCGTCTAGCTATCAGCTCAGGTGCAGAAACCTTGGCTGAAGTCCCTGAAAAAGGGTTGATGATAAAAACTATTTTTTTCTTTTCTGACATGGGGCTTAATATCCACTACTTTTTAAATACAAAGTACCTAAACATAAAGAAGTTAAAAGTGATTCCTACAAATAAGGCAATAATTATTTTACTATATGTAGGATGTAAAGATGTGTTCTCTGTCAACAAATATATGCAAGTACTATTGATTCCTGCGCTAGACAGTGAAGTGAATGCATATTTTATAGCTTGTTTACTTACATTTCCATCTTGGCTCTTAAATGACCAATTGCGACCGAGATAAAAGCTGACAATTGCTCCCGCTATATTACCTAGAGCCGATGCTATCACATAATTTACAGTCAATAAATAAAAAAGAAGCCCATAAAGGCTGAAATCAGCTGTGCTCGAAATGAACGAAGTGGCTTGTGATCGCCAAAACGAAATCATAAATGGCACCTTTGCCGAATCTTTTTGTTTTTGTTGAGAGTTTTTAATTTTTGCTGAATTACGTTTACAAAAAAGGGACAGACATGAATGTCCGTCCCTCGTATACCGACTGTCTTATCAGGACCTATTTGTCATAGTCTAATCCAAGATGATCAAGAAGTGTCTCGCCAGCAATATGACGAAGTGTATTCTCTAGTTTGATTTGTTGCTTGAATATATCATGGATAGGCTTTACTCCTTTATGCGCTTGTGGCGACTTAAGGTAGAATCCTAACCATTCTTGAATGCCACCCATTCCTGCTCTCTTAGCAAGGTCAAGGAATAATGCAAGATCCAATACGATAGGTGCAGCAAGGATAGAATCTCTACATAAGAAATCTATTTTAATCTGCATTGGGTAATTCAACCATCCTCTTATATCGATGTTGTCCCAACCTTCCTTTGCATCACCTCTTGGTGGATAGTAGTTGATTCTGACTTTATGATAAAGATCTGCATATAATTCAGGATTGATTTCTGGCTCAAGAATTTGCTCCAACACACCTAACTTTGATACTTCTTTAGTTTTGAAGTTTGCAGGATCATCAAGAACTTCTCCATCTCTGTTTCCTAAGATATTAGTTGAAAACCAACCTTCAATACCAAGTGCTCTCGCTTTTAATCCTGGAGCTAAGATAGTTTTCATCAATGTTTGACCAGTTTTGAAATCTTTCCCCATTATTGGAGTCTGAGTTTCTTTAGCCAATTGAATCAATGCAGGTACATCACAAGATAAATTAGGTGCACCATTTGCATAGGGAATACCCATCTTGATCGCTGCATAAGCATAGATCATACTTGGTGGAATATCATCATGACTATTCTCAAGTCCCTTTTCGAAGCTCTTGATGTTTTTATGTACTGCTGATTCTTCTATGTATATTTCTGTACTACCACACCAAACCATGACTAACCTGTCACACTTGTTTTCTTTTTTAAAGTTCTCGATGTCTTTCATCAAAGCTTTAGCAAGAACCATTTTGTTCTTTCCTTTTTTAATATGCTTTCCTTCAAGACGATTGGCGTACTTCTTATCGAATACAGCCTTCATAGGCTTGATTTTCGAAAGTTGTGGCTTTAACTTTTTTAGTAAAGATGGCTCTAAAACCTCTGCATTTACAGCTGCTTCATATACATTATCATCATACACATCCCATCCACCAAAAACTACTTTTTTGATATTATGAACTGGAACTAAATCTTTGATGAGGGGTTGGTCGTCTTTCGTTCTTTTCCCAACTCGAATTCTTCCCATTTGAGTCAATGATCCGATTGGGCTTGAGAGTCCCTTATTTACAGCATATACACCTGCAATAACAGTAGTAGCTACTGCTCCCATACCTGGTAATAAAATACCTAGTTTTCCACTTGCTTTGCTAGCTTTTCCTTTTTTTGACATATTATATAATTATTTTAACCAATTGTGTTTTCTATACCAAGCTATTGATTCTTCTAGCCCATCTGATAACTTATAAGTTGGCTTAAAGTTTAAATCTTCGATAAGATTCTTTGAATCACAGTTCCAACTTTTAGCTTCTAGCTCGTTTACTTTTTCAATATTAAGAGCAGGGTAGCTGCCAGTTAGTTTACCAGCTTTCTCAGCTATGAATCCCAATATTTTAACCAATGGGATTGGAAGTCTTAATTTGAAACTTCTTTTTCTGCCTAGTGCTTTTCTTATTAATTCATTGTAAAGTGTAGAAGAATAAATCTCTAAATCAGACACAAAGTACGCAACATTTTTTCTACTGTCTAATGTTGAGTCAAGAATTACTCTCACTAAATCTTTAACATAAATAAATGTCAACTTTTGGTCAGTAAAACCTACGGTCAGTTCAATGCCTTTATTGATTAGATCATATACTTTAAACAGATCTTTTTCTCTTGGTCCATATACAGCTGTTGGTCGTATTATTGTATAATTTATTTCACTTTTTGATTTGAGATATCTTTCAGCTTGTAATTTACTTCTACCATAGTTAGTAACTGGATGTGGTTCTGAATCTTCAGTGAGAAGTCCGTTCGTAGTATATTCGGCAGGACCGTAAGCTGCAAGACTACTGATAAATGTAAATTTTGAAGGAATAGTATTGCTTTCAATTAATGCTTCTACCATGTTTTCTAAGTAAGTCGCATTTACATTGAAGTATTGCTCTTTAATTGGAGTCTTAGTAAGACCTGCATTATGAATAATGAGATCAAAGTTGTTTTTAAAGAAAATTTCCTTGAGTGATTCTTTATCTTCAAAATCTATGAAAATGAAATTGATGCGATCATCTTTGAGATTTTGCAAATTGGAGGATTTTCTAACAGCTGCATAAACCTCTAATCCTCTATTTATAGCATCATTCACAAGGAATCCTCCTACAAAACCGCTAGCACCTGTTATTAATATTTTTTGCATTAAGTAGTGAGTTAAATAGACTTACTATAGATTCTGTAAGTTTTATATCTTTTGCCATTTAGTTTTTCGGCAGCTTGTACCATCATCGTGTTGCTTTCGAGTATCCATGATGCTTCTCCAGCTTTAAGGTTATTCTCTTTTGCCGCTTTAATGTAATTGGCAAAAAATATAGCTTCGATACCTAATTTACGATACTCCTCTAATACGCCTAAAAGGATTATTCTAATAAGGGAAACCTTTGATTTCCTTGTCAGTAACTTGAAAATATTGAATGGTAGAAGTTTTCCTTTATTGAAATCTTTAGTGATTTCGTTAATATCTGGAAGTGCAACTCCAAATCCTACTAGTTTACCTTCATGTTCAGCTAAGTAGACATACCTTAAATCTAATAGTAAATTAAGCCCTTCAGCAAGGTGGTCATACTCTGCATCAGTTGGTGGCACAAAACCCCAATTCTTCTCCCAAGCAGCCAAATAGACATGTTTTATCTTTTTGATATCACTCTTTTTATTCTTTCTTGTTGAAGTTCTTATTGTGATGCCTTTCTTTTTAAGTCGCTCTTGTAGCATTGAAGCTAATCTAAGAGATTTCTCATTCACTTCATCAGCGGGAATAAGATATGCAAATAGATCCATCTCTTTGCTGAAACCGTACTGCTCTAAAAGAGAAGAGTAGTATGGTTTGTTATAAGTCATCATTACTGTAGGAGGAGAGTCAAAACCATCAACTAATACGCCTGCTGTATCGTTTGTAGTAAAGTTAGTAGGACCAAGTATCTGGTCAGCGCCATTTGCTTTTACCCAATCATATGCTGTGTCTAATAATAGTTTTGCCACATCAAAATCCTCGATAACATCAAAAAATCCAAAGAATCCTGCATTGCTATCATGATGAGCGTTATAGTTATTGTCTTTGATGGCTGCTATCCTACCAACGATTTTTCCTTGATTATTCTTTGCAAGAAACAAATCAGCAGTAGAATGCTTAAAAAAAGGGTTCTTGTGTTCACTAAGTACCTCAGAAATATTGAGATATAATTCTGGGACATAATTTTTGTCGCCAGAATATAAATCATGGGGAAAATTGATGAAGTCTTTTTTGTCTTTCTTGGTGGTTACTTTGGAGATTTCAAAGGTCATGCTATACTATTAACGGATTCTAATATATCCAGTTGCTTAGCTATTTTAGTAATCTTTTCTATAGATTCCAATATTTGAGCCTCAGTGTGAGTAGACATTAGTGAATATCTGATTAATGAAGAAGTACTTGGTACGGCAGGTGATACTACAGGATTTACAAATACTCCTTGTTCAAGAAGCAATTTCGTGAGTTTGAATGTCTTGAAATCATCCCTTATATAAATTGGTATAATAGGAGTTTCGGTATGCCCTATATCAAATCCAGCCTGTCGAAAGGCTTTCATTGCTAACCTAGTATTGTACCATAATTTTTCTATTCTTTCTGGCTCTTTTTCCATGATATCTACAGCGGCAATTACACTTGCTGCATTAGCGGGAGCTATACTAGCTGAAAATATTAGAGATCGTGCATTATGTTTCAAGAAGTTGATCGTATCTTTATCGGCAGCTACAAAACCACCAATTGATGCTAATGATTTACTAAAAGTACCCATGATAATATCTACTTCATCAGTGAGTCCAAAGTGCGCAGCTGTGCCTCGTCCTCCAGGGCCCATTACACCCAAACCATGCGCATCATCTAAGTAGATGCTTGCGGCATATTTTTTTGCAAGAGCACTAATTTCTGGCAATTTCGCAAGGTCTCCTTCCATGCTGAATACACCATCAACTGCTATTATTTTTAAACTTTCCGGTTCAGTTTTTGAGAGTACTTTTTCTAGAGATGCCATATCGTTGTGCTTATATTTTAGCACTTTGGCAAATGATAGCCTTGCACCATCTATGATACAGGCATGATCGAGTTCGTCCATAATGATATAATCATGTCTTCCTGGTAAAGAAGATAGTACACCAAGGTTTACTTGAAAACCTGTACTGAATACAAGAGCAGCCTCCTTGCCTACATAACTCGCCAATCTTTCTTCTAGTTCTAAATGAAGATCCAAAGTTCCATTGAGGAATCTTGAACCTGCGCAGCCAGAGCCATATTTATCAATTGCCTTTTTCGAGGCTTCTTTAAGATTTGGGTGATTGGTCAATCCTAAGTAACTATTGCTACCAAACATTAATACGTCCTTACCACTGATAGTCACTACAGTGTCTTGTTCTGACTCTATAGTTCTGAAGTAAGGGTATAATCCCATGTCCACTATCTTTTGAGGGGTGTTATAAGCGGCCATTTTTTTCTTTAGAATACTCATTAGTTTTTGTTTCTTATGTCTTGTAAATTCTTGATCTCTCTGTGAAATTAGCGCAATTATGCATTAATTCAGTTTATAGCCTAATTTATGATATAAACGTTACATATTTATCTACGAAATTTTTAATCCGGATATTCTTTAATAGAAGATCAAATGCAAAGATGGCAATAATTGCACAAAAAGCACCTAAAATTACGTCAATTATATAGTGATGCATTGAATAGACTGCTGCATACCATATACCGATTACATCAACTACACAAAGGGTTGTCAACCACCATTTTCTTTTTTTACTTGCAAAATATAGTAAAACTACTGGGTAAGCTGAATGTAAACTTGGTATAGCAGCAAAAACATTTGCATTCTTGTTATACATATTTTCAAATATAGGATACCCAATAATACTATCAAAACGTAGTAACTGCGCTGCATTGCCTGGAATAGTGAAGTCTACATCAAATCCAAAATCTGCAACATACCAAGGTGGCGCAGCTGGGTAAAGGTAATATATAATGAAACCTATAATGTTGGCCAATAGAAAAGTACCTGAGAATATTAATAACATTCGCTTGTCAGTGAAAAACAAATAAATACAATACATTATAGGCAAAGGTACCCATGTAAGGTAGAATATACCTGAAGCTAAATCAGAGTAATAGTTTGTATTTTGAACCAAATATTCATTTGGTGTTAATTGCCCAATTGTTGATTGTATGCCAAATAGACTTTTCTCTAGATTATATGGCTCAAGGATATGTATATCATTAAAATTGAAGTTGGGGTAAATTCTCATTGCATCGTAAATGAACCAATAGATCAAAAAGAAGATAAAACCAATCACTATCTTCCTAGTTGTCGAAGATGCAAAAAATAATGTTGTTACGATTAATAGGAAATAAAAATGATCAGTCCTAAACCCAATAGCAAATATGTGCCATGGAAGATAAATAGCAAGAAATATTCCAGCTATTGACAGAGTTAATTTAGAAAATACATTGTCGATAGGGTTATTTCCCATTCGTACGTTGCTGGACATAAAGTAGAAACTTAAACTTAAACTTAAATAATTATTTTTTCGTAACAAGGTAGTCCGTCATCTAACCTTGTACCATATAATTCCAGATACTTAACGACAGGAAACGCTCCTCTCTCTTCTGCAAAAACATAAACATTAGACAATTGTGACCAAAAACCATCTATCTTACTTATAGCCTTAAACCTATTATTCTCGTCTTTGTTTACAAATAGATTGTAAACTGGATAAGAAATAATGTTCATCTTTATAGAATCTGAATTTATGATGTCATATTCAACACCATAAGCTAGTTTTTGTTGGATAATATTTATTTCAGAATCTTTACCTCCTTTATAGTACTGTTTCCAAAATACATAGAACGGATCGCTATTATTAAGACGATTGTTGCAGTCTCTGTTGATTTTGTAAACTACAGTATTTGTATTCTGATTCCTTTGAATATAGAAAAGCATATCTTCAACTTCAGGCACAGGGTAGTGCTCTGGCAAACCTTTATGCCCTGAAATGTCGTAAATATTTTGCTTGTCATTTAAGGATAGTAACATATCTTTTATTTATTAGCAATGGCTTTTTTAGCATATAACAACCTTGTTACTGCAGTAATGTTTGCCAATATAGCAAGTATGAATACCGGGAATGTAAATATAGTAATAGTTTCGAACAGAGGAATAGGTATCATATGTGCTTCGATCTTAAAGTCGCCACCGAAAACATTACTAAATATTCCACATGCCAATGCTGATACTCCAATAATTATGACACGTTCAGGTCGTTGCATGATTCCTACACTAGCATTTACTCCTAAGCCTTCAGCTCTTGCTCTTGTATAGCTTACCATAATACTTCCTATCATAGCTATGAAAGCAAAAATGGAACTATAGAAATAATCGTTCGAAACCAAATAATAGCAAATTCCTAGAAACATGATCATTTCACTGTATCTATCTAATACAGAATCAAAAAGAGCACCATAATCAGAAGATGTATTGGTAACTCGAGCTAACCGACCATCAATCATATCCATCAGACCTCCAAGAAGAATGATTAAACCAGCCCATGCTAAGCAACCATGGTCACTTCTGTCAGAGTTTTCAGCTCCATTAATTAATACAACCGCTGCTACCACATTAATGACCAATCCTAAAAGAGTGATCATGTTAGGTGTGATCCCCATTTTGATAAGGAGTTTTATAAAGGGATTGAGTACGTTGTAGACCAAATTTTGGCCATTTTTTTTCCAATTTGTTGACATAAGTGCAAAATTAAACTAAAAGTTTAGATATTAGAGTAGACTGAAAGGTTTTAGATTGATATACTAAATAGTAAGATGAAAGCTTGAATTATTATGGAAATTTAAGATCAGATAATGTTATAGTTGAAACACCGTATTTTAAACACGCTGCTCGACCAGCTGCGTTGCTTAATTCCAATATTTGATTCGCATTATAACCTAATAAAGCTGCTATTGCAATCATTGACATTGTAGTGTCGCCTGCTCCACTAACATCCACTACATCTATCTTTTGTGTAGGGTGTTGAATAAACTCTGTTTCTGATAAATATACGATTCCGTCTTGTGCAAGGGTACAGATTACTTGACCACAACTCAATTTTGATATGGTTTGTTTCATTGCTTCTTCAATCGATAATGCATCATCATTAAGAGCCGAATATATTTCTTTTCTATTCGGTTTGAAAAAATCTACTTCATTATAAAACCAGTAATTATCAAATTTTGGATCTACAAAAGTTGTTATCTCATGTGATTTTGCAATTGCTATGACCGATTTAATCATAGATTCGGAAAAGATACCTTTGTTGTAATCCTGGAGTATTATACCATGTATGGTTTTATTTTCGAGAATCAAACTGAGTTGGTTTAGTACGATTTCCTCTTCTTCAAGGGATATATATGAAGTATCTTCATTATCAATACGGAATATTTGTTTGTTATCTACCGTGACTCTAGTCTTAACAGTAGTTGGTTTGTTGATTACAGTTAGGTGTTTGCTAAGAATTCCTTTTTCATCAAGTTTTTGAGAGATATACTTTCCATATTCATCCATTCCAATTGTTCCTAATAAAATAGGATTTGCTCCAAGGGATTTGAGATTGGTAGCTACGTTTGCGCTACCTCCTAATACAAAATTAAAACCTGTTTTGTCAACTATCGGAATAGGAGCTTCAGCTGACATTCTTGAAATAGTACCATCAATATATTCGTCAAGGATAATGTCACCAATGACTATTATATTAAGATCTGAAACTTTTGAAAATCGCTCTAACATGCACGCTATATAACCTTTCTAGGGTCTTTTTATTTAAAAATTTCTGCACATATGATTTTAGTTGCAGATTTCGAGGCGGAAAAATAGCCATTTAGTTTAAGATTGATCTCTTCTTGAGATTCATTTGTGCAAAGCTTTTTTAATATTGCTTTCAGTTGAGATGGCTTTGTAACAGTATATGCAACTTCCAAATCAATAAGATCTTTAGCTTCTTCACTTTTTTGAAATCGTGGACCGAATATGGTAGGGATAGAATAAACTGCAGCTTCTAAAACATTATGCAATCCTTCACCAAATCCGCCTCCAATGTATGCTATTTGCGCTGCGGAGTAATTTTTTTTAAGCTGTCCCATGCTATTGATAACAAACGTACCAGAAATATCACATATAGAATCCGTGCTTTTACAAGCCAATTCAGCACAAAAGTTCCCTACATTTTTTTTGTTTAGGTCATGAGGATATACAAAATGGTTGTAATTTGGTAATTCATTAATCATTTCCTTGATGATGGGCAAATCATTTAACCAAGCACTCCCATATATTACAGTAGGTTCTATTTTTTTGTGTGGTTCTGTTTTGTTTTTAATTGCAAGAACTTGATCTTTTCGAGAATCACCAGAAACATTTATTTGTCCAACGTAAATCTTTGACAATGAGTTTTTTGAGTCTTCATTTAATACAAATCCAGAAGTAAAAACAGCCATTCTATCTTTAAAAAACGACAATGGATATTTTATAAAATAATGATTATTCCTAATCGTGCTTGAGATTAGATATGTCTGTATTTGCTTCGACTTTAGAATATCCATCATGTTCCACCACCATTCGTTTTTAGTAATTATAACCTTTGTTGGGTCTACTTTTTGTATGAATGATACCATATCAGATTTAAGATCAAAAGGTAGATAGCATTTTAGGCAGCGGGATTTGGGAAGATCACAATTTTCATATCCTGATGGAGAAAAGAATGAAACTACAATATCATATTCTGTGTTGCTAAGAATCCAATTGACTACAGGAGTAGCTTGCTCATATTCGCCTAGAGATGCACAGTGAATTAATACCCTATTATTTGAAATTGACGATAATTGATTTTCGAAATCAGATTGTTGAGCATTTAGACCTTTTATCCTATGTCTAGCTTTAGTATTGAATATGGCAAAGACATTAGTAGCTAACTTATATTTTAAAATTAATACAGAATAGAGGAAGGTTAACATATTAATGTTTGGAATTAATAGAAAACTTGCTCATCCACATAATCATCAAAAAATGGAAGCACCCAAGCGGCTTTCAAGCTTACGAGTCCATCAAATCTTGTCGATGGATCAGGGGCAAGACCTGTATCAAAATTTATGGACCTTACATGTTTTGTAAATCCTTGTGTGAATTCTAAACCAATGTAAAAATTGATTCGTTTGTCCTCACTTATGTGTTGATAACCTACAAATTCTCTTATTGCAAGACCTCTTGTAAGTCTGTCATATCCTTTAAGATAATCTCCTTCGATCTGAGGAAGTGACCTTGATTCGTCAATGATTCTTATTTTATGGGCAAGAATTCCGATCGCACCAGTAATTCTTAATCCTGATCTAGATTTTTCACTAAAAGGGATTATTTTACCAAAGCTGACACCTAGAAATGCTCCTCTTTCTCTTTGGAATACATCTGCATAATCATTATCAGCACCAAGGAGTTCATTATTAGAGAGTCTAAGTTGAGCGAGTGGGTCTTCTTTTACGGTATCACCAAACATAAATGCGAACTCAATTCCATATATCCAATTGTTCTTTGTTATGCGCTCAGCACCTAGTGTGAATTTAAGGTTCGTAGAAAATCGATCAGCCAAATCACCTACAGGGAATTCCATTCCGTATCCAAAACTGAGATTTTTCATGCCTATATTAAGGAAGTTTTCTTCATCAAAAGACTTTTCAGTTCTTTGTGAAAAGCCAGATGCAAATGAAAAAATTAGAATGAAAAATAATATATTTCTAGGCATGGAACTGAATCTTGATTTAAATACAAACGACAAAGGTGGGCATTATGAGCTGAATTGAGAAAGAAAAAAGTTAGATTTTGTTTGAATTGTCATTTTGGATAGGTGCAGAACCACTTCGATGGATACGTTAAGTAAATCTAAATAGGAACAAAAGTAAGTGACCTATCAGTTAATCCCATGTATAATAAGTGACGATAGAAGTCTAAACCATAGGCACAGTATGAGAAAATAAGTCCGAAAATATGATTTCTCTATGAATAGCCTTGATGTGATTTCTATTGTTTATTTTTGCATCAGAATATAGCTTAAGGAATGAAACAATAATAAAGTTACATTCTTCTGTTTGATCTTTTTCCCTTCTTCTGCGTTAAAAAGCCTCGCCTATGCGATGCATAGCCTACGTTTTTTGCCTTGGAGAATGAATAAATATCAGCACAGAAAAACACACTTTATTAATGCATCCTTCCTAAGGAATAGAAGGTATGAAAATTAAAAGTAAGAAATACATGGCGATTGTTTATGTAACAAGAGTAGAGAGATTCAATGCAGCACACAAACTGTGGGTTGAGGAATGGAGTGAAGAAAAAAACTTTGCTTTCTTCGGAAAATGCGCCAATAAGAACTGGCATGGACATAACTACCGACTAGAAGTGACTGTAAAAGGTACTCCAGATCCTCAAACAGGATTTGTAATTGATGCTAAGAAATTAGGAGATATTATGAAGCGTGAAATCACAGAGAAGTTAGATCATATGAATCTAAATCTTGATGTTGAATTTATAAAGGATGTGCAACCTACATCTGAAAATCTAACAATTCTCATATGGGAGCAATTGGTACCTCATATAAATGGATGTGAATTGTCAAGTGTGAAGTTGATAGAGACGGAGAATATATTTGCCGAATATCGAGGTGAGTAAATCTGAAATCGTAATGCCTTTTCTTATTGTAAGGAAGAGTTAAATCAAAATAATATAAAAAAACAAAGATGATAGCATACGTTTTCCCTGGTCAGGGAGCACAATTCGAAGGAATGGGCAAGGACTTATACGCTAATGATCCAGATAGTAAATTAATATTTGATCAAGCTGACGAAATCCTAGGATATAAGTTGAGCGAAATTATGTTCGAGGGATCGGCGGAAGATCTTAAGGAGACAAAAATAACTCAACCAGCATTGTTTGTACATGCTATAGCTTCATTTGCTAAAGACGGCGGAGGTCATAAACCTGATGCAGTGGCAGGGCATTCATTGGGTGAGTTTTCTGCATTGGTGGCCAACGACACATTGACTTTTGAGGATGGACTTAAACTAGTCTATCAAAGAGCCATGGCAATGCAAGCAGCATGTGACAAAGTGCCAGGTACTATGGCTGCTATTCTTGGATTAGAAAACACGCAAGTAGAAGAAATTTGTTCGAGTATAGATGATATAGTAGTCCCTGCAAATTATAACTGCCCTGGTCAATTGGTGATTTCTGGAAGTAAAACAGGTATCGATACTGCAGTAGTGAAATTTACAGAAGCAGGAGCACGAAGAGCCTTAGTGTTGCCCGTAGGTGGAGCATTCCATAGTCCATTGATGATGCCTGCACAAGAGCAGTTGGCGGAAGCTATAGAGAAAACAATATTCAATGCTCCGAACTGTCCCATATATCAAAACATCACAGCTAAGCCAGAAACAGATCCAACAGAAATCAAGAAAAACTTGGTAGCGCAATTGACTGGAGCTGTTAAGTGGACTCAAATCATGGAAAATATGATTTCAAACGGAGTAGAATCTATTATTGAAGTAGGTGGAAACGGAAAAGTAATTTCAGGTTTATTTAAGAAAGTAGATCGTAAATTTCCTACCTCAGCTATATAAAAAAGAAGATATGTCAAAACATGTGGTCAAAGCTGGAAGTATACTTATAGCTGAACCGTTTATGATGGGAAATCCATTCAAACGTTCTGTGATTGCAGTATGTGAACATAGACCTGATGGTACTGTCGGTTTCATATTGAACAAAAGTATTGATATGACAATCGAGACGCTTGTGGCTGATTTTCCAGAGTTTGATGCGCCAGTGTTTTATGGCGGCCCTGTAGATACTGATACAATTCATTATATCCATAATCTTGGTGATTTACTGGATAATAGCAATGAAGTAAGCAGAGGAGTATATTGGGGAGGTGATTTTGATAAATTGAAATTCCTGATCTCGTCAGGACTCATAAAAAAGGATAATATCAAGTTCTTTATCGGATACTCAGGCTGGTCGGGTGGTCAATTACAATCGGAACTAGACGAAGGGACATGGATCGTAGATGATTTATATGCCAACTATGCCTTTAAAGATGAAGAGTCTTCACTCTGGTCGACTGTATTGAATAATAAAGGAGATAAATACACTGTCATAGCCCAAATGCCAGAATCACCATCACAAAACTAAACCATGAGCAGTATCCCATTGGTTTTAGATCTTAAGAAAGTGACTATCGGTCAAGGTGGTACGGAAGTTTTTAGAGATCTAGATTTTTCGATGGCAGATGCTGAGATGTGTTATTTGATAGGAAAGTCAGGCTCTGGGAAGTCTACACTTTTAAAGACGCTCTATGGGGCATTACCTATGATCAGTGGAAGCGGACAGATTGCTGGTTATGATCTCACAAAAATAGATAGAAAATCAATTCCAATGATGCGTCGTAAGATCGGTATGGTCTTCCAACAATTCCATCTGTTTGAGAAATGGACAGTAGAGCAAAATTTAGACTACGCGCTTAAAGCTATAGAATGGAAAGACGCTAACTTACGAAGTCAAAGAGTAGATGAAGTGCTCACTCAGACAGGATTAATGGATAAAAAAAATAGTCCTGTGTTTCGACTTTCAGGTGGAGAACAACAAAAAGTTGTTATCGGAAGAGCTATCTTAAATAAGCCAGAAATAATAATCGCTGACGAGCCTACAGGAAATCTAGACCCTGAATCTAGCGAAGAGATCATGAGGATGTTATATTCAGTAGCATCGGAGAATAAGACAGCTATATTACTTGCCACACATGACTATATGTTGATAGAGAAATTCCCAGCAAGGGTGTTTGAGTGCCTGAACGGTGGGATTGTAGAAAAATAAAAGGTAAAAGTACCTTTGAGTATACTTCTTTGTCAAATTTTGAAAACTTTTATATAGTACCTTATGGAAAATCATTTTAATTTTTCAGATGCTAAATTTTTACAAAAAATTATTGATTGTGATTTTCTTCCTATCGATTTTTCACATGAAGCGCACTTGAGGTTTTTTTGGATAAATATCAAATTGTATGGTATTGAGCAATCAATAATAAGTATTCAAAACCAGTTAAAAAATTATGTGGAATCTGTGGGTGCAACAGATAAGTACAATATTACATTGTCCGTTGCAGCGATAAAAGCTGTCTATCATTTTAAACTTAAGTCTAACTCTGAAAACTTCAAAGATTTTATTACTGAATATCCACAACTAAAAAATAATTTTAAAGGACTAATGAATACACATTATGGGATTGATATTTATAATTCTGGTAAATCTAAGAGTCAATATTTGCAACCTGATTTGCCTCCGTTTGATTAACTTCGCCATATGAATTGGTCACCATACATCAAAGGTTTCGAAACATACTTGCTGTTAGAGCGCTCTTTATCAGAGAATTCTATAGAAGCATATAAATATGATGTAGATAAGTTATACAAATATTTCGTGCAAACTGAACAAGAAAAGACCCCAGAGCAAGTTAAATTATCTGATCTAGAGGCTTTCATTTTGTATATTAATAAAATTGGAATAGGTGAATTTACACAAGCTAGGATCATTTCTGGAGTTAAAGCTTTCTATAAGTTTTTATTGATGGAAGATATGATCGATGTGGACCCTACTGAATTATTGGAAGGCCCAAAATTGAGACGAAAGATTCCTGATGTCTTGAGTTATGAAGAGATCAGATTGATCTTTGACAGTATGGACGTAAGTGATGAGAAGAAAGGAGGGCATAGAAACAGAGCCATACTAGAAACGATGTATGCGTGTGGAATCAGAGTGAGCGAATTGGTGAATCTGAGAATTAGTAATTATTTTCCTGAAGAAGAATTTGTAAGGGTAATAGGTAAGGGGGATAAAGAGCGGATAGTACCTATTGGCGGTTCGGCAATTAACCAAATATCTCAATATGTAGATCATACTCGAAAAACGCTAAACATAGCTCATGGTCATGAAGACTATGTTTTTTTGAATAGAAGAGGGAAGAAGTTAAGTCGAGTGATGGTTTTTTTAGTGATCAAAAAAGCAGTGGAGCAAGCAGGTATAGACAAAGTGGTAAGCCCTCACACATTTCGCCATTCATTTGCAACGCACTTGGTAGAAGGTGGTGCGGACTTAAGAGTGGTGCAAGACATGCTAGGACATGAAAGCATAACCACCACTGAAATATATACGCACCTGGATCGAACATATTTACGGGATACGTTATTACGTTTTCACCCTAGTTATAAAAAAGAAGAATAAAATAGATATTATAAATATGAAATCAATAATAAACAACTTTCTGTTGGCTTGTTTTTTAGTTGCGGCAGTCGGATGTAAATCAAATAAAAAGGAAGTTGTAAAGGAGGTAGCTGTATCAACGGAAACTGGACTTAAGTTTTTGAGCAAAGAAGAATCGGAGGCAAAAATAATAGTTGATAGAATTGACAATTTCTTTGGTTCATTGTCTATTGCGGATATGTCTATTCAGCTAAGGAAAACAGATATGCCAGCAAGTGGAGGTGAATCAAAAGAATTATACCAAACGATGTTGAAGAATGAAATGTCAGAATTCAAACCAGAAGAGAAGGCATTTATGCAAGAAGTATTTATCTCTGCAAAAGCCGCTATAGATAAGATCAATCCTAAACTTTATCCTGATCATATAGAATTGCTAAAAACAAAGACCAATCACTATGGTCCAGATGTATACTACACAAGGGAAGATGCAATTATACTGCCTGAAAACATATTCGAAGTCCCCTCTGTAAATGCACAAATGCCAATTATGTTGCATGAGATTTTTCATATCCTGAGTCGATACAATGATGATTTCAGAGATAAGATGTATGCACTCATTGGTTTTGAAAAATTTGAGGAAGATTTAGTATTGCCAAAATATGTTCAAGACAGATTACTCACAAACCCAGATGGAGGAAGAAGGGATTATGCTATTAATCTTAAAAATGAAAAAGGAGAAATTCAACGTGCTGTTCCTCTTATTCTCACAAAAAAAGAGAGATATGACGAGACAATGCCATCTTTCTTTGCTTATCTTC
Organism: uncultured Saprospirales bacterium; assembly: GCA_913061325.1. Classification (GTDB taxonomy): domain Bacteria; phylum Bacteroidota; class Bacteroidia; order Chitinophagales; family Saprospiraceae; genus CAJXUU01. Next base: position 17,812 of record CAJXUU010000046.1, read on the forward strand.
ATTTCGATCTGTTCCCATTGATCAAAATCACTGAAAATCAAGTGACGTTGGGTCTCAATCAAAAAGGAGAATCATCACTATCACTAGAACATAATTCTGATTTTTTCAAATTAATAAAAGACAACACTCAATATATAATCCATCCAGATGAAATCTTAGCGGATAATTTTATGATGGCTATTATTGCACACAGAGACAATGATTATTCTGGTTTTTCTGATGAAGGAAAGAAACTATTGATGGATGTGATCGATATATTGAAGTCGTTTGAGCAATAATTCATATTTTTATGCCATATGAGTCAAAACAAAAAAGAGAAACTTAGGTCAATGAGAGAGCGTCTGCATGAAGTGATATTCGAGGCAGATACTAAAGAAGGCAAGTTGTTTGATGTCATTTTATTGATAGCGATATTGGCAAGTGTGATCATTGTGATCCTAGAATCTGTTCCAAGTTTTCAGGATGAGTATGGATCTTTATTTATAGCCTTGGAGTGGATATTTACAATATTCTTCACCATCGAGTATGGGTTGAGATTGTATGCTGTTTACAAGCCAATAAAGTACGCAAAGAGTTTTTTTGGAATCATAGATTTGATGTCAATTCTTCCGACATACCTTAGTTTGGTCTTTGTTGGAACTCAGAGTCTAATGATCGTGAGGGGGCTGCGATTACTTCGTGTATTTAGGATTTTCAAATTGGGTAATTTCCAATCTCAAGGCCAAGTAATCATTGCAGCACTCAAAGCTAGTCGAGATAAGATTGTTGTATTTGTCATATTCATATTGATTATGGTTAGTATTTTTGGGTCGATTATGTATCTTGTCGAAGGCACGTATAACACTAAATTTGATAGCATTCCAAGGAGTATATATTGGGCTATTGTGACATTAACAACCGTGGGTTATGGAGATATTTCGCCTGTTACTCCGTTTGGCCAAGCAATTGCCGCTGTGATTATGATCTCTGGGTACGCTATCATTGCAGTTCCTACAGGAATAGTAACAGCGGAAGCAATGCAATACGCTCAAAAAACAAATGAACAAAAAGTGTCTACTCAAGCTTGTAGACATTGTAGTGCGGAAGGCCACGATGAAGATGCAGAATATTGCAAATATTGTGGAGAAGCAATACATGGAGAAGAAATGGGAGATGATTGAACTGGTAGGGCTTGTATATCAACTCTCGTAGTTCAGTTTATTCTTTTTAATTGAAAAGGAAAGCCGTTAGTAGATACATATCATTTAAAATTTAGAATTAACTTATCATCAAATAGAGTGATAAAAGAAAATAAAAGAAATTATGAAAGTAAGAATCAAAGACTCTTCAATTAGATTTAGATTATCAAGTTCTGATTTAAAGAGATTATACAAAAAAGGGAAAGTTGCAAGTTCTTGTAAATTTGGTACTTCGACTGCTTTTAAATACTCTGTAGTATCAAATAAAAAAGCAAATCCTGATTACTTATGCATTGACTTGAAAAAGAATCATATCAAGATAGAATTGTCTAGCAAAGATGTAAAAGAATGGTACAAAACAGATCTCGAAGGATTTGATGCTGAGATGGACAATGGGACTGATGCAGGATTATATGTATTAATCGAAAAAGACTGGCAATGCCTTAAGCCTAGAGATGAAGACGAGTCAGATCTGTATCCTAATCCTAATTCATAGGTCTTTTGGATCCAATAATATCAAAAGAAATAATAAGGTACAAGAGAGGTGCAGTGTCTAAGGTGGTAGATGAGCTATCAATTGAAGAACCACTGGAGATTCGAGTCCGGTATCATACGAGTCATGGTATATACAGGACTGTGAGTATAGCTGTGACGATGAGGACACCTGGTGACGATGACTTTCTTGCCAGAGGTTTCTTATTTACTGAAGGTATGATCTCAGATCAATCTCAAATACTGGATACAGAAATAACCGAACCGAATATTATCGAGATTTTATTTGCGGAGAATGTATTTTTTGATCCGAGTCAATTTAGTCGAAATTTTTATACGACATCGAGTTGTGGAGTATGTGGTAAAGCTTCTATTGAGAGCATACATTCGGAGACAATCCATCTGCCTTGGAAATCTAATTTTCAGATCGAAAGTGAAAAACTTATGAAGTTGCCAAAAGCGCTATTCGACCAGCAAATTAATTTCTCAAAAACGGGAGGGATCCACGCCTGTGCGCTTGTTGATAAGCGTGGTGCTTTCATAGATGTCAAAGAGGATGTCGGTAGACACAATGCAATGGATAAATTGATCGGTGCGAATCCAAATTATCCATTATCAGATGCTATGATTTTAGTAAGTGGAAGAGCGAGCTTTGAGCTGGTCCAGAAAGCTAGTAAGGCGGGAGTTGGACTCATGGCTGCGATAGGTGCTCCATCTTCGTTGGCGGTACAATTGGCGGAGGAGCAAGGAATGACACTTGTTGGTTTTTTGAAAAAGAATGGATTTAATGTATATTGTGGAAATGAGAGAGTTCTCCAATAAGTCAAAATTATTTGTTCACTAATTTAATAGATGGTTACTATATCAGACAATTATTATTTCAACTTTGATAATGTCACATGAAAATTTAATTATTTGCAACATCTTCTAGTTTATAGCACATATTATGAATATTAAAAAAGACATCGAAACTACAATTACAGGTTGGTTTTTTATTGCTTCAGCTCTAATGTTATTATTAGGTTGGGTACTTTTGCCTCATAAGTTAGGTGAATATATTATCGCTTCTGACTTTGCAAAAGTTGGTGAGAGTGTATGGTTTTGGATTTGGATGTTTAGAATATATATATTCGGATGGGTAACGCTCATCATAGCTGCATTTGCACTCATTACTATTTCGTCGAGGAAGCCGTTTAGAGTATTGTTGTTTCCAGGAGCTGGGATGCTTATTGTTGGTACTTTTACACTAGCTATCGCAGCCGCCTTTTATTATAATTATGGAGCTTGGGGAGTAGGGCAGACCAGTGGCAAGTCAGCTGAAGAGATCCAGGTATTTATGAATGACATCTTATACACAAATCAGTACGTTACATGTTTTGTGCGATTCGGTCGGATCTTCTCTGGTGTAGGCTTAGTTCTGCTAGGTGTTGGACTGATAAAATGGAAGCTTATCAATTTACCTACAGCATGGTTTACACTTGTTCTTGGATTATTAGCTATGTGTCTTATTCTGTTCATTCCAGATTATTATGAGTATTACAAGCCAGTTTTTTACGTGAAAATCCTTTGGATATTTACTATGGGCTTCTCAATATTAAAATGGGGACTTGATATGTCAGCTGCAGAATCGAGCCAGATAAAGTAAAGAGATAGTTATATTCGATTTTGAAAATGCAAATGATCAAATATCACCTTGTCAACATAGGAGATCTTATCATAGTCATTATAATCAATCCATTTCATTTCTTCAATTTCGTTCGCAGTAGCTAGGTCACCAGAGTATTCTGCAGTATAGCAAGTCATTTTTACGATGATTCCTTTTTTATGATCATCTGCTTGAGCATTATATGTGCCCATGTAGTTTATTGAATCAGGCATGATATCGACTGAGAGCTCTTCTTTTATTTCGCGGATAAGTGTTTGTTTGTCATTTTCTCCTTCATCTCGCTTTCCTCCGGGAATTAATATGCTGTTTTGCCTTTTGATCTTGTGCTGAGTAGTTTGCTGTCTTTTATTTCTATCCAAGCGATTTTGTCTATTACTTTGAGGAGCTCTTCATTACTAGCTTTTTCTAGGAAGTTTGCTATTTTGGAATGATTCTCATTTACAGCAATTTGGTTTTGTCATCTTTCTCCTCAGCATCCTCTTCTTCATCATTTTTAATCTCTAATATCGAACTTGTCGATTTATCCAAGGTCCCTACCGCTATCATGCATGAGTTTGGATATATAAACGTATTGTCCAAATCTGAATAAACGGGGTTGAAGTTTCTTCCCGTTACATAAAATAAATGTTTCCCATCCGTGCTATATACCGGGGAATGATCGGCATAATACCCTGAGGTAAGCTGTGTCGCTTTATTGTTTGATACATTGTATAGAAATATGGCAGAACTTGAACGGTTCTCATCACTTCTTGAATAAGTTGCCCATTTACTGTCAGGAGACCAGGCAACACTAAAATTACGTAGGGCACCCTCAAACATGTACTTGTCTTTATCCGCCGCTGCAATCTTTCCTGATTCTACATCCAGACAATTAATACGCATTGACTGATCAACATAAATGATCTTTTTACTGTCCGGTGACCAATAAATCGTGTAATTAAATCCACTCGTTAGTTTCGTTATCGTCTTCGGTTCCGCATCACTTGTCATATCTTTCAATACCAATTGATACTCTCCACTTGCATCACTCCAGTACGCAACATATTTACCATCCGGTGACCATGATGGTTTTCGTTCTGCACTTCCTGATGTACCAGAAATATTCGATACATACCCTTCTGTTGCTGGTAAATTGAACAGTTCCCCTCTTGCTTCTATCACAACTCTTTTGCCGCCCGGAGATATTGTAGCATCGTGCATAGATGAAGTAACTTTCTTCTGTTGAGCAATTAATGCTTTTTGATCAGATATGATGTTGATTGCAATTTCCATTGTACTGGCAGATGTTAAATTGTATAAATACAATTTGCCGCCGGCTTCGAAGATGATGTCCGAAGAGCCGCTTTCTGGAAAGGTGATGTCAAATTCCTTAAAGTGAGTTAATTGAGAATTTATTTTTGATGATAAATCGTGTTTCCATAAATTACTTCGTTTGTCTGGACCATTGTCTGACATATAGTAAATCCCATCTGCGTTCCACATAGGTAATTCATCATTCGCAGTAGTGTTCGTTATGTTTTCTGATTTAAAAGTAGAGAGATCAAAAAAACAGTAATGTCTGGAGCTGTACCGCCACGATACCTTTTCTAGTTTCTGTTCACACGTGATCTATCCGTGTAGGCTATTCTTTTTCCATCCGGTGAAATTGAAGCATACTCCCCGTAAGGGACTTTCAGCTTTATAGGTGCTCCACCATTAATATCGACGGTAAGAACTGACTGTATCTCTGACGTCCATTTTCTCTTGACGATGCAAATAAAACTGATTTGCCATCAGGCGTCCATCCCAATACTTTATCATTCATACCATGAAAGGTTAATCTTTGTGGAACACCACATTTACATCAATTATATAAACATCATTGTTTCTGTGATAATTGGCGGTGTAAGCTATTGTATTTTCATCAGGAGAGGAATCTTGGATATCTTTCTGCCCCATCAGGAGAACTTAAGGGATGTGCATCTCCGCCCGATTTTGAAGCGATCCACATGTCGTCCCCATAAACAAAAGTGATTTGTGCATCAGAAACATCTGGGTGTTGCATTAAACTCCCGCTAATTTGACCATTAATGAATCCTGAAACGAACAGTAGAGTTAGAACTAAATAAGCTTTTTTCATGAATTGACGTTAAGTGTAAATAAATTAATGATAGTAAAAATGGTGATTATTTTGCAAAGCATGTTTAGTTGGCTTATCTATTTAAGCAAAACAAATTAAATATTAACTGACAATTTTATACGTAAATGGTATAACTCATAAAAGTCGCTGGCAACAGAACTTAACCATTTGACATAGTAATTCCTGCAATCCTGATCGAAAAGGTGTATGATTCAGTGCGTTTTGAAACGAAAAAGATGGTTATAACATCACCTAAAAAGCATAAGGTTTTTGTCGCTGATGATGACGGTATTGTTTTGATAATCTATTCTTATCTTTATACGAAATTAAAGGTTGAGAACCCTTTGCGACTTCTAAGCTGAAAATTACACCCCAAAAAATGAAAGTCATTTATTATCAAAGTAGAAATCACACTATCAAGCTGAGCTTTCATAAACCCAAAAATGAAATTACACCAATACCTAATATTCAACTATTGCTTTTTTTTCTCCTGCAACTCCTAAATGGGACGGTGGATTTGATCTAACAAATACGGCAAAAAAAAAACTAAAAACACTACTACATTGACTTCACAGAAAACGAAAGAATCTCATCCCGAAACTATAAAAAATCAAGCCACTTATCTTGAAAAAACTGCTAGTTTTCTCAACCAAATAGGAATAGAATATCATATATCCAATGAAGATTTTGATTCTTTTTTGGGTGGAGTTTTAATAGAAAATGGCAAGCTTAAAATAAATCCCACAAAGCTGATTAGTATCGGGGATGTTCTTCATGAAGCGGGTCATATTGCATGTATTCCATCTAATCTGAGACAGCGTGCAAATGATGATATTAGTAAGTCCGTAGGCGAGAAATATACTTTTGAGATGGGAGTGATAGCATGGTCTGTTGCTGCTGCCTTTCATTTAGATATACCGCTTTTAGAAATATTTAATCAAGGCGGGTATAAAGGAGAGGGAGAATGGATATTGGCACAGTATAGTTCTAAGAATTATATAGGTCTACCCTTATTGCAGTGGATGGGTCTAGCCGCTTTTGAAGATGAATTGATTGATGATAAAATTCTACCTTTTCCTGCGATGTTGCGCTGGACACGAGAATGAAAATGATTGAATATTTGTTATATTTTGTTAATCATTGTAAATTCATAAGGAATATTAATTAAATCTATTATTCGCGGTATGCTAAATGAAAGGATATATGAATTCACCAATCTTACTAAAAAAGAAAAGTCAACCTAGGATATTTATAATTAGACATAAGAATTCTTAACATCATAAGTAATTGCCTTTCATTTTAGCTAAACAGCGCCATAATATCATCCTGAGTAAGTGACTTGATAAAGCTCTCTTCCACTTGTATGATATCTTTAGCCATCTTACGCTTTTTCTGTTGTAGGAGTTGTATTTTCTCTTCAATAGAGTCTTTACAAATCAAACGGTAGGCGAATACATGATTCTCTTGCCCAATACGGTGAGCTCTATCTATTGCTTGTGATTCTGCAGCAGGATTCCACCATGGATCTACCAAGAATACATAATCTGCCGATGCAAGATTCAGGCCTACGCCACCTGCCTTTAGGGATAATAAAAACACTCGGTATTCATCATTATCATTGAATTGATCTACGACTGCTTTTCTATTTCGAGTAGAGCCATCAAGGTAAGAATATGGAATTTGAGCGGCCTCTACTTTCTCACGAATAAGCGCTAGCATAGAAGTGAATTGAGATATCACCAATACTTTATGACCAGGCACGAGTTCAGCCAATCGTTCCATGATCACATCGATTTTCACAGACTCATTCGGATAGTCCTTGTCCTCGTTCAATAGGGCAGGGGAGTTACAAATCTGTCTCAACTTAAGCAATGCTTCGATGACAAACATTTTTGATCTCTGAATCCCGTTTTCGCTGATCTTTTGACTTACATAATCTTTATATCTCTGTACGAATGCATCATAGATCACTCTCTGTTTCTTTGTCATCTCTACATGGATGATACTCTCAGTTTTCGGTGGAAGATCTTTTGCAACTTGCTCCTTGGTTCTTCTTAGGAGGAAAGGTTTTACCAGTTTTCTTAGTTCTATACTTACGGCTTGGTTCCCGTACATATCGATCGGCTCTGCAAAGTGCATTTTAAATTGATTTGCTGATCCGAAAAATCCAGGATTTATAAAGTTAAACTGTGCATATAAATCAAAAGTCTGATTTTCGATTGGTGTACCCGTCATCACAATCTTATTATCAGATTTGACAAGTCGCATTGCTTTATATCGCTTACTAGTTGGGTTTTTTATAGCTTGACTTTCATCCAATACACAATAAGAGAAGTGATGAACCATGATGTCTTCTATATCATTCGTTACTGTTCCATATGTAGATAAAATCATATCATAATCCTTGAATTTTTTCAAATCCAATTTTCTTTTATTTCCATGATAGATAAGATATGTAAGATCAGGACAAAACTTGCGGATCTCATCTTCCCAGTTGAATAATAAGGACTTAGGCAACACTATTAAGTTCGTACCTGCACCTTGTGACTTTTTGTAAGCTAGGAATGTAATTACTTGTAAAGTCTTACCAAGCCCCATATCATCCGCAAGACAGCCTCCAAATCCAAAATCATCTAAGAACTTCAGCCAATAAAAACCAGTTTTTTGGTACGGCCTTAATTCTGCATTTACAGTTTCTGGCAGCGGAATCTCTTCTATATTATCAAAATCCATCAAGAGACGCTTTCTGTAGTCAATCTCCATCTTAAGCTGGTCATCATTGATCTCCTCAAAGAGTGAATCTATAAGATTGAACTTCATCTTACTGATCAATAATTTGCCATCTACTACATCACTGTTTCTAAACATTGCGGATAGCCTCTCAATCCATTCTTCAGGCAGGAGACCTTGTGTTCCATCAGTTAATTTTACAGTAGTGTCATTATTAAGAATGGCATCTCTTAATGTTTTTAGTTCTACTGATAATCCTCCGAAAGTCATGTCTATATCACCTTCAAACCAATCTATTCCAGAACTCAAGCTTATATTTATCTTCGCTTCATTGGGATTATAGTTGATCTTTTCCAGATTTTCATACCCTGTTATTGTGATATCATTCTCCTTGCAGAATCTATATAAATCAAAAATCCAAGGTGTATTGATAACCTGTCTCTTATACACATCTCCGAGCCCACGAGACAGGCAGAAATCT
>CAJXUU010000047.1 GCA_913061325.1 uncultured Saprospirales bacterium
CTTCGTCGGCAGCGTCAGATGTGTATAAGAGACAGCGCTTGGAAAGCGTGTATACCTCAAAAGGGTATCAAGGGTTCGAATCCCTTACTCTCCGCTAGATACAGGGGGATTTTATTCTCAAGTATTTGAATTTTTTTTTTAAAAACAAGAAACGTGCATAAAAAGAAAATGCATTTCGTTTCTTGTAGGCGAAATAGAATAAGACTTTTTGAAAAAATGTCAATGTCTTTGCACTACTTTATAGAATATTTATAATTTTAGTGTTTCATTGAAAGTTAATCTTAACATACTAACAGAAAATATTCAAATCATGCGAAAGTTATTTGTACTCTTTGGAGTGTTTGTTTTTGCCTCTTTTTTCGGGGCTATTGAATCAGTTGCTCAAGTTGCGGCTACCGAGCCTGGAACAGGTTTTCAGGGATTAAAAGAAAAATTCATCGAAGGAGATTGGTTCTTCATGAGTTTCGTACTTGTTTGTCTAATCTTAGGATTAGCATTCTGTATCGAAAGAATTATCACTCTTAATATTGCTACAACTAACACAGATAAGTTATTGGCGAAAGTTGATGAAAGACTTGCTGATAATGATATGGAAGGTGCAATGGAGACATTGAGATCTACTCCTGGCCCTACGGCTAGTGTATTATTAGAAGGATTAAAAAATTCTCATAAAGGACCTGTAGCTGTTGAAAAAGCTATCGTGTCTAACGGTTCTGTACAAATGGGTCTGTTGGAAAAGGGACTTGTTTGGATCTCTCTCTTTATCGCAATTGCACCGATGCTTGGATTTATGGGTACGGTAATCGGTATGATTGAGGCCTTTAACAGAATTGAAGCTGTAGGTGATCTTTCTCCTTCAGTAGTAGCGGGTGGTATTAAAGTTGCCCTTTTGACTACAGTATTTGGTCTTGTTGTGGCAATTATTCTTCAGATTCTTTACAATTACATCGTTTCTAAGATTGATGGTATTGTAAATAAAATGGAAGATGCAACAATTGGTTTCGTTGACATCTTAGAAAGAAACAATAAGTTAGGAGCTTAATTTTATCACTTATTAAAGACAATTTATTATGTATAAATTTTTAACTAAAAACGGCCAGACGATGGCTCTGGGTTTAGGTGTCTTAGTGATTGCTATATTTTTCATAAACATATACACTGGTTTCAATTCCTCTGGATATGATATGTCTACGGCTTTAAATAAGTTACCAAAAGAAGATCAAAAAGCAATCAGCTTTTTTGATGCAGGTATATTTCTTACCATTGTAATGACAGTTGTTTCATTTGCACTTGCTTTTGTTGTATTTGGTTTGACTGACCTTATCAAATTTCCTAAGAATGCCATCAAAATTGGAGGAGGAATTCTTTTTATTGGATTGGTATTTTTCATTCTATATTCTACTTCTTCTTTCGATAATACGGGAAGACTTGTTGGATTAAATGAGAAATTCGATATTACAGAAAATATTAGTAAATTCATCTCAGGTGGTATTAAGACTACCCTTGGTCTGTTAGGTTTCTCAGTAGTAGCAGTGGTGCTAGGAGAAATCTGGAGTCAATTCAAATAATATATATTATGGGAAAGACTAACACTAGAGATAGAATGAAGAATGAGGTCAATGCAGGGTCTATGGCAGATATTGCCTTCTTGTTATTGATATTCTTCCTAGTAACAACAACGATCGCTGAGGATAAAGGTGTACTTGTAAGACTACCACCATGGTCTAATGAGCCACCTGAAAACCTCAAGATGAACACACGTAATGTATATTCAGTGCTTGTAAATGCTGATGATCAGCTTCTTGTAAGAGGTGAAAATATGAGAGTTGAGAATCTAAAAGAGGCTACTAAGTTATTTATTAGAAACCCTAGAAAGGAATCAGATAAAGCTGAAGATCCGACCAAAGCTATTATCTCACTTAAAAACGATAGAGGGACTAAGTATAAGACCTTCTTAACAGTTTATAATGAACTGAAAGCTGCATATACTGATTTAAGAAATGATGAATCAGAAAGACGATTCGGAAAACTATATGAGTACTGTTCTAGGGCGCAACGTGATGAAATTAAAAAGATTCTACCTGTTGTAATATCAGAGGCTGAACCAACTAGTTTCGGAGACGAGGGTTAATATTAATCATTTAAAAAAGTAAACATATGGCACATTTTGAAAAGAAAAGAGGTAAAGCGTCTCCTGAGGTTTCGACTGCTTCTTTACCAGATATCATATTCATGCTCTTGTTCTTCTTTATGATGGTAACAGTAATGAGAGATGCAGAGCTGAAGGTAGATGTAAATACACCGGAAGCAACTGAGCTCACAAAGCTAGAAAAGAAGTCTTTGGTGAATTATATATTCATAGGAAGACCGAAACTTAACTATAGAGATACATATGGAACAAAGCCTAGAATGCAGTTAGGAGATAAATTCTCCACCGTGGCTGATATTCCATTGTTCTTAGAGAAACACAAAGCAACTCTACCAGAGAATCAAAGACAAGGTATAACTAGTTCTTTGAAAATTGATGGATCGGTTACTATGGGTATTGTAGCTGACGTAAAAACAGCGCTTAGAAAAGCTAATCAATTGAAAGTGAATTATTCTGCGGGAAAACGTGTAGACTAATAATCTTGAAATCAGATATAAGAAAGTCTCTTCAATTAATTTTGGAGAGACTTTTTTACTTTATGCTATTGTCCTCTAAAGTTTATCAGAATTACTCCTCCTCTCCAAAATCAGGATTAAAATACTTAATTACTTTCTTAGCATTTGCCTTACCAATCACACTTGATAAAGTGTCTTCTGATTGTTTCTTTACTTTATTTACACTTTTATATGTTGTCAGAAGTAGATTTGCTGTCTTTTTGCCAATTCCAGGAATATCAGTTAATTCTGTACCGAGAAAATGTTTTGATCTGAGATTTCTATGTAAAGTCAATGCAAAACGATGTGCTTCGTCTCTTGCTTGTTGTATTAGTTTGAGAGACTCGGACTTTTTATTGATATGCAATGGAACCGAATCGTTAGGAAAGTAAAGTTCTTCCAGCTTTTTAGCGATTCCAATGATTGTTATCTTATCTATAAGATCTAATTTCTCCAAACTTTTTACAGCGGAAGAAAGTTGACCTTTTCCCCCATCGATAACGATGAGCTGCGGTAGTGGCTGGTTTTCTCTTAAAAGTCTACTGTATCGTCTGTAAACAACTTCCTCCATAGAAGCAAAGTCATCAGGGCCTACTACAGTTTTGATTTTAAAGTGGCGATAGTCCTTCTTAGATGGTTTTGCATTTTTGAAAACAACACAACTGGCTGTTGGATTTGTTCCTTGTATATTAGAGTTGTCAAAGCATTCTAAGTGAAAAGGTACTTCCTTCATATATAGATCTGCTTGCAATGTTTTTAATATTCGTTCAGCTGATGTTTGCTTGCCAATATTATTGATCTCTGATTTTTTCTTTTGTAATAGATGGTAAGACACATTTTTAATAGAAAGATCCATTAGTTTTTTCTTGTCACCTCGTTGGGGGACAGTAACTAATATTGATTCATCTTCCATATCAACATCAAATGGGGCTACAACCTCTGGTGCTATACTATTGTATTTTTCCCTTATTACTGGAATAACATATGACAAAAGATCTCTTTCATCCTCATCTAGATTCTTCTCCATCTCAATTGTGTCAGTATTGATCATGGCACCATTTATTACTTTTATGTAATTTACAAATGCATACTTTTCATCAGTTTGAATGGTGAATACATCAACATCCCTTATTGTAGCACTCACTACTGTTGACTTAGCTTGATAATCCACGAGCGCGTCTAACTTATCTTTTGTTTGTTGTGCTCTCTCAAATTGCATTACAGCCGACTGATCTGCCATTTCTTGTTTGAGATAGTCTTTTACTTGCTTGAAATTTCCTCTCAATATATTTTTGACCTGATCAATTTTTTCATTATAGTCTTCTTCATCTTCTAGACCCTCACATGGCCCTTTACAGTTCTTTATATGATACTCAAGGCATACCTTGAACTTACCTTTATTGACGTTGCCTTCCGAAAGATTATAAGTACATGTTCTTAATGGAAATAAACGTTTGATAACCTCTAGAAGAACTTTGGTTCTATATTTTGAAGTGTATGGTCCGAAATAAGAAGAACCATCTTTCCAAACTTGTCGTGTGAAAAAAACTCTTGGGAACCTTTCATTTTTAATACATAAGTAGGTATATGATTTACCATCCTTTAGAGATACATTATATCTAGGTTGATTTTTTTTTATGAGTGTATTCTCTAAAAGTAACGCGTCATGTTCAGAATCAACTATTGTGAATTCTATATGATGAGCATTCCTTACCAATGCCTTGGTCTTATATTGTTGATGCTTTTTCTCTCCAAAATATGAATTGAGCCGATTCTTTAGATTTTTGGCCTTGCCAACATAAAGGATTGTATTCTCTTCATCCAGAAATCTATATACACCAGGTTCTTTGGGTATTGAAGGTGAAAATTCTCTGAATTCCTTTGTTGTCATTGTGTATGTTAAATTCTATTGCAACTTAGTTAAAACAACATAAGTATTGAAGTTCGGTTTGATAATTTGAAAGGAATAATTTAGCAATTGAAATTGATATTGCCCTATTTGAAATAATATCATCCTTTTAGTGATGATTTTAAAAGGGCATATAGGTAATTTTATACCATTGATTTATGGCAGATTATCTTCATCCAAAGAATGCTTAATGCCCTTAAGTATAAAGTAAGCTGACTTTGGATTTGTTGCTAATGGTACATTGTGTACATCACATAATCTCAAAAGCATCTGCACGTCAGGCTCGTGCGGATGCTTATCCAACGGATCTCTAAAAAAGATAACGGCATCAATATCTCCTTCAGCGATTTTAGCTGCGATCTGTGCATCTCCACCTAACGGTCCACTTAAAAGTCTTATAACCTTAAAGCCTTCTTTTTCGATATGCCCACCAGTAGTTCCAGTTGCATAAATCGTGGTGCTATCTAAGAAATTTTTGTTTTTCACAACAAATGATACCATCTCAGGTTTTTTACCATCATGTGCTATTAAAGCAATATTTATCATATAAAAAGTGGTTTTAGTATAGGAGTGCAATCTACTGATTCCACTTAGGATTATTGTAGATATTATATCATCAAAATATCATTATTAGGTTAACAGTTGGTTGTATTCAAAATCCATTGTTACGCATAATAGAGCCGAGTTAACAGTAATGTGCGTATTTATTTTTAGAATATGATCTTAATGAAAGCTATCCGAATACGAATGAATATTTGATTTTGTTAATTTGGGCAATTGGATTAATAAAAAAAGGTACTCATCAGTAATTAAAGGCATTTTTTAGAGTACGCTTACTGTCTGATGAATACCTTGTTGTTCTTAGCAAGAAAGCTTAATTAATTGCGTATTATATGCTGATGGGTGTTGATGTTATTTTCATTTATTATTTGAATTGTATATATCCCAGATTTATAACTTGAAAGGTCTATACTCCCGTTATTAGTGATATGAGAGTTTAATTTTAATTGACCAATTTGATTATATATCTTCAAGATGCTTGATTGATCCGTAGACGTTATACCAGTTGTTATAGTAATGTAACCTTGGCTTGGGTTTGGATAAGAAAAAACATTTCTATTATTTTCAAAATTCACTTTCAAAACATCAAAATCTTCGGATAATCCATTTAAATCTAGCTGTTTAATATAATAGTAGACGACACCTGTACGGTTTGGAGTATCAGTAAAGGAGTACGAATTTCCTTCATTGTAACTTGATTGAGAATCTACCCAACCAATTTTTGAAAATGCTTTTCCATCCAATGATCTATAGATTTCGAAACCATCATTATTGATTTCAGAACTTGTTCTCCAAGAGATCCTTGCCTTTTCGTTTTCTTTCTTAATAGTGTACTGTTCAATAGTTACTGGCAAAACGCCTCCCAGGCCTACTGTCAGTGGTAATGTATTTATCAAAGTTCTACCCTGTAGCTCGGTTACAACTGCTAATATGTACGTTTGATTTGGACCTGCATTAAAGAATAACGACGAAGGAGTTTCTCCTGTGACGCAGTCATTTACTACTCCTCCAGTATAGGAATCTGAATCTAAAGTAACAGGGCCATAAACTAGCATCTCTATTATTCCTACATTGTCCACAGGTTCTACTAATAATTCTACATATCCTCCAGTGCCATTAGACTCAAATGCGTAGAAACTCTTGTTTGGTTGTGTGAGACCTGTGTAGTTGCATGAAGATCCTGAACTTGAAAATTCTGTAAACATGCCGAGATTACCTTTTCTAACGCAGCTATTATCTATCTCTATGTTAAAATAATTACCTCCATTTATAGCAATCGGTAAATCTATTCCATCAGTAATTGCATTTTCTAGAGTAGGGGCACAACAAGTGACATTTGCATACCACCCTGAAAGACTTTCTGTATTGTCTGATTGGAATTTGATATAAAAACATCCAGTATTATTCGTTGGTTTAAACTTATCACCAATACGGAGCGTATGACCCTCTATAAATGCTTCTTTTCCTGTTCCGCTTTCTTCACCACAGAAAGATCCTACCAGTGGAGCATTATCATCCATGCCATCATAAATAGATAGTACATCTTTACATCCTGTGCTATCTACACCTTGATTGTTTGCAGCTTCTATATTCACATGAGTGAATTCAAGTTCCAAATATTCAGATAAGGTATCAGGGCAAATAAGCCATTCAGAATTTTCATTGTCAAGATAATTGGCACTACCTCCTCCGATGTCGATAAACTGTGTGCTACAGCTGGTAATTTGGGTTTGGGCTTGCGATGATATTTGTGCAATACATATAGTGGCAAAAATCATTACAAATTTAAATTTGTGGCTCATTTTCCTGGTGTCCTTATTAATTAAAAAATCCTAGCTATTTTTGACTTTTAGTTTTTATGACAAGCTGATTAATTATGTCGGCTATTTATCAAAACTTAAGTAGTAAATATCAAACATCATGCCGTCTATAAGAGAATTGTATATAAATCATGTAGCTCAAACCAGTGAGATTTCCATGATGTTGGAGATAGAACGAGCTGAAGGAATGTATATGTATACTACAGACGGGAAACGATACTTGGATTTGAATAGTGGTATATCTGTTTCTTCTCTTGGTCATAGACATCCAAATGTTATTAATGCAGTCAAAGATCAATTGGATAAACACCTACATACGATGGTTTATGGTGAGCATATACACACTCCACAAGTAGCATTTGCTAAACTATTGACCGAAGTGCTAGCTAATGGGTTAGACTCTGTCTATTACCTAACCAGTGGTACGGAAGCGGTAGAAGGGGCTATGAAACTTGCTAGAAAGTACACAGGTAGATATGAAATTATAGCATGTTCAAATGCTTATCATGGAAGTACCATGGGCAGTGAGTCTTTAAGAAGTGACGATGAATTTACACGTAGTTTCTTACCAGGCGTACCTGGTGTTAGGCACATTGACTTTAATGATGAAGATCAGTTAGCAAAGATTGATGAGAATACAGCTTGTATAATTTTAGAGCCGGTACAAGCAGAAGGAGGCGTGAAACCACCAAAAGATAATTATCTACAAAAAGTCAGGAAGAGATGTAATGAAGTCGGAGCTTTAATGATCCTTGATGAAATACAAACTGGTTTTGGAAGAACTGGAGATATTTTCGCCCATAAGAAATATGATGTTATACCAGATATCTTGCTCATGGGCAAAGCTATGGGAGGAGGTATGCCAGTAAGTGCATTCGTAGCTCCAAAAGAAATCATGATGGCACTCGCTAAAAAACCTATGCTTGGCCACATCACAACTTTTGGAGGACATCCAGTATGTGTAGCGGCTGCTCTTGCTACTTTAGAGACATTGACAGATGAAGAAATCTATCAAGACGTGAGGCGTAAAGAAGAGCTAATAAGAAGTAAACTGAAGCATCCGATAATTAAAGAAGTAAGATCTTCTGGTCTAATGATGGGAGTAGAATTGACCAGGAGAAAGTACTTAAAGCACGTTGTCAATCACACCATCAAAAATGGAGCATTAATAGACTACTTCTTGTTCAATAATAAATCATTCAGACTTGCTCCACCTCTAATTATCAATGACGATCAGATAGATGAAGGGTGTAATATTTTACTAGCAGCTATGGATCATGCTCGATTCAAATATACCAAACGATAACTCATGAAAAATCTTCCAATAGGAACATTAATAAATGTAGGCGCAATAATTTTAGGTAGCCTTCTCGGGTTGTTCTTGAAACAGTTCTTTACCGAAGGCATGGAAACTATCATCTTCCAAGCATTGGGATTAGGGACTATTTTGATTGGCCTAAAGATGGCACTCAAGTTACCTGATGGTTATATGCTGGTTTGTATATTTAGTTTGGTACTTGGCGGGATTGTAGGAGAACTGATCCATTTGGATAGTATTATTATGAGCCTTTCTGATACTTTAAAATCATTTTCTGGTTCTTCAGATAGTGGTTTTTCAGAAGGATTGATTACTGCATTTTTACTGTTTTGTATTGGCAGTATGACAATAGTTGGAGCTATTGAGGAAGGGCTCAATCAAAAAAGAGAACTCCTTGTTGTGAAATCTACATTAGATGGGTTTTCATCTATTGCACTTGCAGCTACTTTGGGGATTGGAGTTTTATTTTCTGTTGTACCATTACTTATTTTTCAAGGGGGACTTACTTTAAGTGCAAAAAAACTAAAACCAGTTTTTGATCAGACTACTATAGATGTGTTAAGTTCGGTCGGCGGTATATTGATACTTGGAATATCAATAAATTTACTTGGCATAGGAGATATAAACTTAGAAAACTTATTACCAGCCTTGGTGCTTTGTATTATACTTTCAAAGATCAAGATTTGGAGAGGGTAGAGAGTCTCTATACCATTCTTCTTTTCTAGTTTATTGTACTTTTACCGTTTTACAATGAAATAGCTCCAATCGGAGCTTTGTATATACCGTAGGGAACTTGACCCGATTAATCCATTGATTTTATATGAATATTTGTTTTGGTAAGTGAAGTGAAAATGTTAGTGTGCAACACACTCAGAATTATAACAATTAACTTATAAAATCAAATCACATGAAACTTAACATCCTTTTTAGTTTTATCTTTTGTTTACTAGTCATGCCCAATATTAATGGGCAAAGCTTGAAAGTGATGCCAGATGGTATGGTTATTCCTAAAGCTGATCACACCGCTATAGTCTTTCCTGATACAGGGCAAATGGTCTATGATACTGTTCATAATTTATTTTATTATTACAATGGGGCATTATGGAAAAAAAATAGGATTTGACAACCTGGGAACTCATCTTGCTACCACAGATCTAAATATGGACGATAATTCCATAAAAAATGTTCCTACTCCTGTTGATGATAATGATGCTGTCAATAAGGCATATGTAGACCTTGACTTAGACAAAGATCCCATCAACGAACTCCAAACTATATCAACATCTACTGAAGGAGACACAATGTATCTTTCAGATGGTAATTGGTTAATAATACCTGGTATCAGTGATGCCAATTATATCAAAGATTTTGATGGGAATGTATACAATGAAGTAGATATCAATGGGCAGATATGGTTGCTTGAAAATTTAAAAACCACTCATTATAATGACGGTACTCCAATACCAGAAATAGAAAATGCCACCGATTGGGATGATTGGAATCTATCATGGAATGGTTCAGAATTTACGGATGTTTATGATGCCTATTGCTGGTATAATAATGATTCTACAACCTATAGCAAGTTTGGGGCTTTATACAACTGGGGAGTGGCAGATTCTACTATTAATGGAGGGAAGAATGCATGTCCTGTGTGATATGAAGTGCCAACTGATGTACAACTAAATACTTTGATGACTTACTCAACTAGCTTTTATGGTAATTCAAGTAGTGCATCGATGGCTCTAAAATTACCTCCAGGTGAATTTTGGGATTTTTCACAAACATATCCTTTTGGGGCAAAGGGAACCAATGCAACTGGATTCGCGGCTCTTGGGTCAGGAATTAGAGATGGCTCCAATGGGTCATATGGTTTTAATAAACAATGGAATTACCTTATGTCAAGAATAGGAGGCATAAACAAAAATATTCACACTTATAGAGTAGAGCATGACGAATATGATGTAATTGATCTTACCAATAGTTGGGGTGGAGATGGATATACTATCCGATGCATCAAAATTGAATAAAACAGTTGGAATAGATAAAGTACACACCCTATATTAAGTTTGTTAAGACGCAACTTCAAAATCTCAGTACGCTGGACTTGCTGGGATTTTTTTATTGCTTCTATCTTGTTTTTAACTCTTAAGAAAAAGAATAGACATTTTACGTCACAACTCAAGGCCAACAACTTTCACATTTATAGCCTTCTTAAAATCAGTAGCATACAAAATAATCAAAGCTATTACAAAAAAGACAGCCAATGCTAATACACTATATCTCATATTACTAGTAATATTATCCACTATTCCAAAAGCCATAGTTCCGGCTACAATAGCTAATTTGTTGAGCATATCATAAAAACTGAAATAGGAAGTGACATCAGACGATTCTTCATCCACCATCTTAGAATAGGTGGCTCGTGATACGGATTGGATTCCTCCCATGACCATACCGACTCCTCCTGCGATGAAGTAGAAGAGCACTTTTCCTGTGCAGAAATGTGCTGCAATACAAATGAAAAGCCATATGAACACCATCGTGATAATAGAATTTTTGTTTCCTACCTTATTACTCAAAGCTGCAAATAAATAAGCTCCCGCGATTCCTACCAATTGAAGTACAATGACAATAATGATCATTTCTGCATCTTTGAAATTTAGAACTTTCTCGGCATATGGAGTAGCTAAGTAGATGATTGTCTGGACTCCTGCGGAATAGAAGAAAAAAGCCATCAAGAACTTACCAACATTTGGTTTGTGAATTAATTCTTTTGCAACTTTTATGATCTCTTGAAATCCTTTTTTGAATACATTCTTATCAGTGAAAAGCCTTTCATCCTTTGGTAAATATTTGAAGGTGATCAAGGCAAAACCAAGCCACCAAACACCAACCATTACAAAACCAATCCTAGCGGGCATTCGGCTATCTTCAATCCCATACGTATCAGGAGATAGTACCATTGAAAGTATAAATAGTAACAGTATGACACTACCTAAATACCCAGCTGCAAAACCTTTGGCGCTGACTTTTTCATATTTATCTTCTGTAACAATTAGTGGGAGGTATGAGTTGTAAAAAACAATACCTCCTGTAAATCCTATGGTAGCCAAAATGAAAGCCGATGTACCTAGCCAAAGTTGATCTTCACCACTAAAAAACCACATGGCCATACAAGCTAGTGATCCCATAAATGTGAACATCTTTAGAAAGAACATTCGCCTGCCAGTATAATCAGCTATTCCTGATAAGATCGGAGAAAGAAGTGCAATCAAAATATAGGAAAAAGCTACGGCAAAACTATAAAGAGAAGTATTGGTAAAAGTATATCCACCAATTTCGATAAGGTCAGGAGTATTCTTAATAAAGTATACTGGAAAAATGGCTGTAGATATAACCAGAGCATAAGCGGAATTAGCCCAGTCGAATAGTGCCCACGCATTGATTGTGCGCTTAACATTTTTTATAATTTCAGCCATTGAGATTTATTTGTACTCGGCTAAGATACAAAAGTGCACATAGGTTGTATACGTTTTGAAAATTTGATCATCATAAGGATTCTTAGATCTTAAAATGAAGTGAATTACTAATTTTTAGGCTGTAATTATTTGTATTAGGACGATAAAAGTCAAAGATTCTCTTATTCTTACGTTAAAAATTACCAAAGATGGAGTGGTTCTGTTACTTTTGCAGTTTTTACGTCGACACCGTATTGAAAAAGAGCTGATGCAGAAAGGTGCTGATGCAGATCTTATTACACAAAAACAGAAAAATGAAAAATTTTAAAAAGGCGATCATAACAATGGTGATGGCATTATTCGTAGTCGCTACATCGTGGTCTCAAAAGTTTGGACATATAAACTCTCAGCAGTTATTAGTTGAGTCTCCTCTTGTGAAAGCGGCAGATTTACAAATTACAGAATATCAAAAAACTTTGATTACAAAAGGTGAAGGTATGGTTAAGAAATTCGAAGGTGAATATGCAGCTTATGTGGCAGATAGAGAAGCTGAAATATTGAACCAGATTCAAATTCAACAAAGAGAAAGTGCACTTCAAGCAACTCAACAGTCAATACAAAAGTATGAACAAGAAGTTCAGCAAAAATTGGCAATGAAAAGAGAAGAGCTATATAAGCCTATTTTGGACAAAGTGAAAGTAGCAATAGACAACCTTGGTAAAACTGGAGAGTACACTATGATCTTCGATACATCTACAAATGGACTATTGTTCGCAATGGAGGGTGAGGATTTATTAGCAAGAGTAAAAGCAGATTTGGGTTGGTAATCAGTCTAAATTTCTAAGATATATTTCATATGGCTTCCTATTTTTAGGGAGCCATTTTTAATTTAAGTTATTTGTAATAGATCCTAGCTTTTTCCCATATGCAATTGGAGGTAATTCTGCAACATACTTCTATCTACTACTCCAAGTAACTCTCCCTCTTCTTCAATCGCTGCGATAGCTACACCTTCTTTATTCATTTTGTCAAAGAGATTTTTAAGTGTGACATATTTGGTTACTTTTAATATTTTTTTGCTCATATATTCATTGGCAACTGTATTTTCTAAGATGCCTTCTTTGTATGCCTGTTTTAGAAACAGTTCTGGTATTACACCAGATATATTTCCCATTGAGTCGAATATGATGAAGTTTTTCTCTCCACCCCTTATGTATTTATCGAACATGGTTTGGAGAGGTTCAGAAATATGAATTTTTGAAAATTTAGATTTCATAATATCTGAAACAATTGCCTTATCTAGAATACTTTCTACAACCACTTGATTGTTTTCTGCACCAGCCATTACGAATACGAAAATGCCTATGAATATGAGCGGATAATCTTTTATCAATACGGCGAAAATAATGAAACCGATTGCCAATATTCTTCCAACAAGGGCTGCCCATTGTGTGCCTCTTACTCGGCCAAATCGCATGCTCAAGAGTGCTCTGAGAATTCTACCACCATCCATTGGGAAAGCTGGGATAAGATTAAAAACAAAGAGTACAACGTTGGTCCAAACAAGTAATCCAAAAAAACCTTTGGTATTGGTAATATTGTCAAATGGATTCTCATCTATTATTAAAAAAGAGAAATCTTGATTGATTGTATAAAGGATTACAAACAAGATTGATCCTATTACCACATTAACCAATGGCCCAGCAAAAGCTACTATAAGTTCTTGAATAGGTTTCTCAGGAAGTTTTTCGAGCCTAGCAAGCCCACCAATAGGAGAAATGATAATATCTATAGTTTTTACGCCATATCTTCTTGCACTAAGAGCATGTCCGAATTCATGTAATATAACACACAGAAACATAGCACCAATAAATCCTAGAAACCATATCAAATCAGAACCATGCATCTGATTTGATATACCATATCCAAGTATGAGCAATACAAATATACCAAAGGACCAATGGATTTTAATGGGGATGTTGGCAAATTTCGCTACTTGAAGGGTTTTCATATTTAATTTTGGACTTAGAAACAATTTAGATTAATAAAGATTCATAGGATCACACTAATAATGTTATTTAAGTTATTGTAGTTCTCTAAAGATCATATTAATGTATAAGTGGTGTTTGAGTAATTTGAACTCTCATAGATTCTATTCGAACTAAGTAGATCCTTCTTTTTAAATGGGTAACATCAATATTTGTTCTACATTGCCATTGATTTAGTCAAATAAAAAATCCTCAAGCCCTTTTAAACTTGAGGATTTTTCTCGCTATTTGAACATTTCAAAACGCAATTTATATTTATGTGAATTATACTGTAGCTTTCAATAGTGCTGGGTACAGTTCACCTTTCAATATGTTTCTACTAATCACCAATTTTTGAATTTCTGAAGTGCCTTCATAGATTTGTGTGATCTTAGCATCTCTCATAAGTCTTTCCACGTGATACTCTTTTACGAATCCGTAACCTCCATGTACTTGTACAGCTTCAACCGTATGCTTCATAGCAACATCAGATGCAAATAATTTAGCCATACAACTTGCAGAATCATAATTTCCACCCTTATCCTTGAGCCATGCAGCTCTATGGACTAATAGTCTAGCAGCTTCGATCTCAGTGGCCATATCAGCCAGTTTGAATGCTATAGCTTGGTGTTGACTTATTGGTTTACCAAAAGTTTCTCTTTCTTTAGAGTATTTTATGGCAAGCTCGTATGCTCCAGCTGCGATACCTACCGCTTGGGCTGCAATTCCAATTCTTCCTCCAGAAAGGACTTTCATAGCAAATTTAAATCCGAAACCATCTTCTCCGATTCTATTTTCTTTAGGCACCTTTACATCATTATATAATATCGTATGTGTATCCGAAGATCTGATTCCAAGCTTATCTTCTTTTGCACCGATTTCTACTCCTGGCCAGTCGGCTTCTACAATCAATGCATTTATACCTTTGTGATTTTTTTCAGGATCTGTCTGAGCTATCACAAGATGAACACTTGAGCTACTTCCGTTTGTTATCCAATTTTTAGTTCCATTGAGTAGATAATGATCTCCCATATCTACCGCAGTTGTCCTTTGAGATGTGGCATCACTCCCAGCTTCTGGTTCTGAAAGACAGAATGCACCTATCCACTCTCCCGTAGCTAGTTTAGTAAGGTATTTGATTTTTTGTGCTTCATTTCCATAAGTTTCTAAACCCCAACAAATGAGAGAATTATTTACTGACATGCAAACGGAGCAAGAGTTGTCAACTTTCGAGATTTCTTCGATGGCAAGAGTATAACTTATACTATCCATACCGCCACCTCCATATTCTGGAGAAACCATCATTCCCATAAATCCAAGTTCACCCATCATTTTGATCTGATCTGTTGCAAACTTCATTTCACGGTCTCTTTCGATAACACCAGGCAGGCATTCTCTTTGTGCAAAATCTCTAGCGGCATCTCGTACTGCTAATTGTTCTTCTGTCAATTGAAATTCCATATATATAATTCGTTTGAGTTAAGGTAGTACAAAAGTCGCATTTTATAAATAAGCAAACAAGTCAAATGGTTGCGAATCTTGACTTTCAGTAAAAAAAGTACAATATTTCGATCGGAAAGAGCTTAGCCATGACTTATGACTTCCATTAAAGTACGAAATGCTCCAAACTGTCCATTATATTTTTTCTGGTGTTCTTCCTGCAACTGTGGAGCATGCTGCATTTGATATCGTTCGTATTCTTCTCTGCTAGGAGACAGATATTGGATGGCAAATGTTGTTCCGCCTTCACTACCTTCAGTAATTACTTTAGTCAATTGATAAGATTCAAATGCACCCGTAGCCATAACATCTGGAATATGTGCATTTATCATCCAAGATTTCCATTCTTCCAATATTGAATCATCAATAATGACGGTTACGTTATAAAAGATCTTCATGTTTTTTAATTTTGAACGAAGATACAGATTTGCATCTTTTTGGGAGATTATTCTACATGAGTATCTCCACGAGTTTTTAATATTGCTCCAAGCTTATTTAGTATAACAGAGTTTAGACCAATATGTCCACCATTGGTTACGATCATATCATCTAAAGTAAGATTCCCTTCATTACAAATTGCCGATCCTTCTGGTCCGAAAGCGCCATCTATTTGGAATCCTTCCAACTTTACGGTTTTTCCAGCATTAACTTTAAAAAGAGAAACTATGCTCGGTAATTGTGGGATCACAGATGTAACTATAATATTGGCTGTTGTTTTAGCTCGTATTGTAATATTCTTATCGATTTGCAGGGAATCAGATGTTATAATAATGGTCATATTATTCAAGTCAGGACTAAAAGTTATAACTGTACCATCTATCGCACAACCTATTGCTGAGCGCAAAGAACCATCTCCACTATCTGCATTGGTATATACATAAGTGCAAGAATCGATAGGCATTTCTGGATAAGTTACTTTTAAGTCTAAAGTTACTGGGATGTGATCTGACATGTAGTATAATGAAGTGAGTACAGATGGTGGTACACCTGAAGTGTTAGAGGGAATATTAATCGCCTGATTATATGTACTTCCATTATTACCAACAGTATTATATGTTCCAGATATGACACTCACATTATCTACGCTATCTCTTATGGTTTCAGATGTCATTACAAAATCAAACCTACTATCAATTCCTCCTGAAGCACCACAATCAAATGGTGGATCATTATTTGCTCTCGTGGACTGAGTCAAAACATCCGCATAGGCTTGGTTATTATCCCAACTTCCCTCTTGATTAGCTGGGTCATCAAAAGGATATGATCCAGATATTAAAATTTGATAAGCATCTTCAGTATCTGTGTACAGATTTAGGTCTCCAGCAAATACATTGTTCCTAGTTGGTCTAGCATCTAGGTAATCTCTTAGAACCTGACAAGCAATTGCTCTCTTTGCTCTATCAGGAGCTGTATTCCCAGCTTTGAGGTGAGCCATGTAGAAATCAATAAAGACGGTATCTTCACTTACCGCTAAATTGGGATCAATAGAAAACACAGTATACTTATTGAAGTCTCGAGTAGCTGTCTGAATTACTTCTTGGCTGTATAAAATTACCTTTTCTGAATTGTAGTAAAACATGTTATTCAGATCGGTATTGGTAGATGATTGATTTGGGACAAAGTTTGCAGCCATATATTTAGTCTCACCATTGATATTTAGTGATCTAGAGAGGATAGAATCTGCACCCGCCGACGTTTGAAGTTCACAAACCAAAAGTATATCAGGATTCAAATAAGTGTTGATGTTTGCCAGACTGTCCCATCTGTTTGGAATGACGGTATTATTTGCGCCACAATCGTCTCTTCCGTCAGGAAAGTTAAGCAAGTTATAAGACATAACTCTTAGTGTGTCATCATTGGGGCAATCTTGGATGATGTTTATATTTTGTGATATTCCGGTAAATGAATTGTCAATTGAAGAAGCGGAAACGGTGAATACATCATCGTTGTCAAATGCTAACATTGTCGAAAAACAACCATCTACAGCATTTCCACTTAATGTACCTGAAACAATCCCACTACCAGTTGCTTTAGATATTGTAATGTTATTAGTATATGACTGATCTACAGCTCCACCAACGTCAGTAGCACAGACAGTAACAGATACTTGAGATCCGATATCTTTGCATCCATTTTGTATATTACTAAATGTAAATTCAGTGGCATCGACATTACATGACCCAGAATCTGCACATACATTTTCTATATAGAATGTGCCACTCGTTCTTTGGATCATTTCCCATTTTATTCTTACATCAAATGGAGATATGAGATCATTGGTAGGTATAGTATAACACACATTTTGATATGTGTTCGGTGTGCTGCCAGAACCTGGTGTAGCAATGGTATCTAGAGATGTCCAAACAGTATTGCCATCTATCTCCCCTTGTGCAAAAGATATTTCAACTTGATGTAAAGAATTAATGCTAGAAGAGTGCCAGTCAAAACATAAATCAGATAGACATTCGTACGGTTTAGTGATTACATTCTCACCAACTACATTTAGGCTGGTCGCAGGATCCTGGATAGCATCCACAGGAAATGATTCACCAATAAATACATTACTGCTTAATATCCAATCTTGTGGTGGATTGGACGAAGAGCTGCCTGTAAAGTCTTCTAATCCCAGATCACAAGTCTGACTGAAAATGAAATTAGAGCAAAAAACGAAACCTAACACAAGTAATAATCTATTCATATTTTATTATATGGTAATAATATTGCAAATGTAATATTATGATTTGCAATACGTAAGATTTCAATCGGTGGATATATGAAAGTTAGGAATGGAATTCATAGGAGATAATTGTCATAGATATCATATAATATCATCCATATACGATATCACCCAATTCAAAGATGAATTGGCCTTATTCATAGGTTATTACATTTTGCTAGTAGTTGTAGAGCTTATGTTTGGCTTAGAATTAAGAAATGAAGCAGCCTCATGTTTTGATTCATTGTCTTTTGAAGACAATAAATAGCGGTTATAAGGCTGTCAAAAAAGATACAACTATGAAAAATCTACTACTCATAACAACTTTATGTCTTGGGGTTATTATCAACATAAATGCTCAGTCCAGTATAAAGGGCAATGTTTCAGATGCAAATAGTCCTTTAGGATTTGTCAATGTAGTACTACATGCGCTTCCTGATAGCAATATTGTAAGCGTACAATCTACAAACATAGATGGAAAATATGCATTTGATAATTTGGAAAATGGGAATTACTTTCTTGCAGGGCTCATGCTCTCGTATGAAGATTTGAAATCTGAATCATTTGAATTGAAAGATGAAACTATTGAATTAGATATGGTGATGATTGAGAAAACTAATATGCTTGGTACCGTAGAGATTACTGCCAAAGTGCCGCTGATGGAGCAAAGAGCTGATAAGTTGGTCATCAATGTAGCCAGGAGCCTAACATCTGTAAGTGGTAGTTTACTTGATGTAATGAAAAAAGTGCCAGGGATGATTGTAGTAAATGGTAAGCTCAGAATGCCTGGAAACTCTAATCCTACAATTTATATCAATGGTAGGAGTACTCAGTATCTTGATATGGAATCACTATTAAGAGAAATGCCTAGTGATAACATAGAAAAGATAGAAGTCATCACACAGCCTGGAGCGGAATATGAAGCAGCAGGAACCGGCCCAATTATCAATATCGTATTAAAAAATAATAGAATGTACGGTACTAATGGATCTGTCTTTATAGGAGGTGGAAAAGGAGAAACATGGAAAAAAAGTGGAGGTGTAAATCTTAGCTATCGCCAAGGGTTGCTTAATCTATATGGTGGAGTAGGGTATAGTAACAATAAGAATAATGAGCGATTTTTTTTAGATAGAGTGATCGGAAATACGCATTATGCTTCAGAGAACACAACACCTTATGATCCTAAAACATTAAGAGTAAATGCAGGTGCAGATTACTATATTACAGATAATCAAGAAATCGGAATCAGTGTAAAGCGCACAAAATCAAACGGTGACAGGATACAAACTAACTTATCGAACATATTATCGCCAATAGATGAAGACGTTAGGAATTATACAACAAAAAACGATGTGGATAGATCATGGGAATTTCTATCTGCAGATGCCTACTATACGATCAAACTAGATACAATGGGCCAAAAGTTAGAGTTTGATGCTAATGTATCAAAATTCGATAATAATAAGATCAACATAATCACTAGTGAAGAAATGAATGGAAGATCGAATAACTTCTTAGATACTAGATATAACCAGCCAGGTAAAACTAATTTTTGGGTAGGAAAGATTGATTATTCACTTCCTCTATCTAAGACAATAGAGCTCAAAACGGGAGTGAAATATACTGATGCATCTATTGACAATAATTTCAAAAGTGAGTTTTTTAAAGAAAGTAAATGGAATGAAAATACAAACGAAAGTAATCACTACTTATTTGACGAGAGGATTGCAGCGGCTTATGGTAAACTGAACATGTCGATTGGAGATTGGAATATGACTGCTGGATTGCGTTATGAAGACAGTAAATCTACTGGATATTCTATAACATTGGATTCCACTTCTACACGAGATATTAATCAGTTATTTCCAAGTGCTAGTATCTCAAGAAAAGTTGCAGGGCCTATTTCGGCAGCTCTTGCTTATAGTTATAGAATAAATCGACCAAGCTATACTACATTAAATCCTTTTGTGGTGGCATTGGATCCATTGACATCTGAAAAAGGAAATACAATGCTCAGACCTGAACTTACTCACAGTGGTAAATTCACTTTGACATATGAAGGACAGCCGTTTTTTAATCTAGAATATAAAGATACTAGAGATGTAATGGTGTATGTAACTGAGCAAAATGATGCAACTGGACAAGCTTCAGCTCAAACTGTCAACCTTGATCGATTGAATAATTATTCTGGAATGATTGTCTTGCCATTTGATATGTTTTTGCCTTTTTCAGGATATATAGGAACAATAGCAAATTATGCTTCTTATGATTCTGAGTATCTAGGAGAACGATTTGATAGAAGTAAGTTGGCTTTCACTTCATTTATCCAGATGAATTTCAATCTTCCATGGGGTGTATCTCTCGAAGCTTCAGGATGGCATCAATCTGGTGGTCAAGATGGCATTATAGATTATGGTCAGTTATATGGAACAGAGATAGGGGTAAAAAAGAAATTTATGGATGATAAATTGAGTGTAAACCTCAGTTGGTCAGATCCAATATCAAGATACTGGAACGGAAACCTTAACTATGCAAACATGCAGGCAACTATGCAATCTACATGGGAAGTAAATGTTGTGGAAGCAAGAATAAGCTACAAGTTTGGAAATCAACATTTGAAGAAGAAGCAGAAAAGAAAAGGTGGAGCTTCATCATTGATAAGAAGGGCTTCAGACAGTAAGTAATTCATATCTTGTTGTTCAATAGTTAAGTCATGAATATTATAAAAGATATAAGCAAAACAGATTGGTGGGTCATTATCGGATTTTGGATATTGACAACACCGATCATTATATCTGATTATATCTCTCATATGGGCGTTAGTCAGAGCTTGTCATCATTGTTTTTAGACTTGATTTTGATTACAGCAAATAGTATTGTTTTGGTTTTTTGGCTTGCTCCAAAATATCTATCTCGAAGAAAATATATTCATTTTTTCCTTGGACTTTTAGGTGCATTACTTGTAGAATCCTTTCTCTATTGGTGCGGTACGACTATCATTTGGGGATGGTGGGTGCCAGATTCCCTCGTTGAATATCTAGGAGATGAGATTACCAGTGATGGTCAATCGTTAGGAATACTTGGAGGAATATTGTTGGCAAAAAAATATTTCGAAGGACAACAAAATCTATTGAAACTAGAAGCTGAAACAAAGACAAACGAACTCAAAGCTCTTCAGTCTCAAGTAAATCCTCATTTTCTGTTTAATAACTTGAATTCATTAGATGAGTTGATAGGTTCTAATCCTGTGGAAGCAAAAAAGTATGTTAATAAATTAGCGCAACTGTACAGATATTTAATCAATTCGAAAGACAATGATGTAGTGACACTTTCGGAAGAATTAGAATTTGCTAATAATTACATCTATCTGTTGAAGCAAAGATATGGGGCGTCATATAAATTTACAATTTTAGATAATATGGATAATAAAGATTCAATATTATTGCCTCCTGCTTCTCTACAATTGGTCTTAGAAAATGTTGTAAAGCATAACATAGGAAACGTGAATAATCCATTAGAAACACAAATAACAATTGATCAGGATAAAGTAAGTATTAAGAACGAAAAGAGACTCAAGTCTAATCCTGATGGTAACAATGGGATAGGCATCAGAAACTTAAAAGCTAGATATAAATTATTGAGTGATAAGAAGATAAAGGTCGAGGACTCTATCGCTGAATACATAATTGAGCTTCCATTTATTAATTTATTGAACGCTTAAGATGAATATTTTAATAATAGAAGACGAACAAATTGCAGGTGAGAAACTAAAAGGATATATACAAAAATATATCAATCAAGATGTCTCTATTTCCTGGGTGAGAAGTGTTTCTGAAGTCTATGAATTGTTGAGTAATCCGCATAGTTTTGATATGATATTTTCTGATATTGAACTGTTGGATGGAAACGTGTTCTCAGTTTATGAGAAAGTCCAAATAACTTGTCCAATTATTTTTTGTACTGCCTATGATCAGTTTGTAATGAAGGCATTTGAAACAAATGGTATCGCCTACCTGCTTAAGCCATATAACGAAGAACAGTTTTTAGACGCGTGGAAAAAATATCAGATTCTTTTTGATAAACGAGACAGTATTGATCCTAAGATTATATTTGATAAGCTCAAACTTATTGTAAATAACTCTAAAGCAGAATATAAAACTAGATTCACAATCAAGAAATCAAATGGGGTCTATTTATTATCGGTTGATGATATAGTTTATTTCCAATCACAAGGAGACTTTTTATTAGCCTATGATGTTGATAGAAACAAGCATGCAATCAATCAAAGTGTATTGAACATAACGAAGCTTCTAGATCCTACAAAGTTTTTTCAGATTAATAGAAGTGAAATCATCAATGTAGAATACATCCAGAAATTTGAAACTCACTTCAAAAATAAGCTTTGTATTAGCATGATTGGGATAGAAAATTCCTTGTATACAAGTTCAAGTCGATCCCCTGAATTTAGGACTTGGTTGGGCTGATTTGAAAGAAAACGAATCTTTAAGTAAAACTAATCACAACATTTACCACATCACAAAAAAAAATGACATAATTTTGCAATCCTAAACAGGAACCTCAACATCCTGATAAACTATAGAAATGAATATATTAATAGGAGGTGCCGGTGATGTCGGTTTTCATTTAGCAAAGTTGATGACGTCCGAAGATCAGAATATTACGCTTATCGATCACGATGATGCGGTCTTGGAATATTCAGCTACGCACCTTGATGTATCTACAATCAAAGGAGAGATTACATCTATCGAGACACTAATGAATGGCAAAGTAGAAAATGCAGATCTATTTATTGCGGTCTCAACCCATGAATCAGCTAACCTTCTTGCATGTATTTTAGCCAAAAAGCTAGGTGCAAAGAAAACCATTGCAAGAGTTTCTAATCCAGAATATTTCCATAAAGTTCAAAGAAAAAATTTCAAAGATTCTGGAATTGATAACTTATTCAGCCCTAGTCTACTTGCAGTTCAGGAAATCAAAAGATTGATTAGTAGAGCTTCAGTCACAGATGTTTTTGAATTTGAAGAAGGGAAAATATCGATCATTGGATTTACTGCGGATGAGGATTCTAATCTTATAGGAAAGTCACTTCGTCAACTTTCTGAAGAAGCAACTGATCATCACATGAGAGTAATTGTCTTACTTCGAGATTCTAAGACGATCATACCGAGTTTGGATATGATTATTGAGCCACAAGATCACTTGTACCTTTCCACAGATATCAAAGATTTTGATAGGGTAAATCATTTTGTAGGTAAGACACTGAAAAAGGTCAAAAAAGTTATGATTATTGGCAACGGGCCATTAGCGAGAAGAACGGCAAAGCTATTAGAGAAGGAATACAATGTTTCTTTGATAATAAAAGATAAGGCTGAATGTAAAAAGTGTCATGAACAATTAAATAATACCCTTATACTTCAAGGTGATCCTAATAATACTGAGTTTTTACTAGAATATGGATTAGAATCAATGGATGCATTTGTAGCGCTCACACCGAATTCAGAGACGAATATTATTTCTTGTTTGATGGCAGAGCGAACAGGTGATATCAAAACAATTGCACTAGTGGATAATTCTGCGTATACACATATTTCCCAGAATATAGGGGTAGATACAATTATCAATAAGAAGTTGCTTGCTGCAAACAATATCTTTAGATTTATTCGTAGAGGTAGAGTTGAGGCGATAGCTTCTTTTCATGGGGTAGACGCAGAAGTAATAGAATTTATTCTAGATGAAGGTGATTCTGTTATTGGTAAACAAATTAGTGAAATTGGGCTGCCTAAAGAAGCAATCGTCGCAGGAGTAATTCGAGATGATAAGGGCTTGATTCCTAGAGGTAGTTTTGTACTTAGTAAAGAAGATAAAGTGATTATTTTTGTATTGCCAATAGCCGTTAAATCAGTAGAATCAATATTCAATTAGATCTATGATCAATAGTCGGATAGTAATCAGCGTCATCGGTTTTATTACCATTATAGTGGGGCTATTTATGTTGTTACCTGCACTGGTTTCTTATTTAAGCAAAGGAGATGACGTCGGTTGTTTCTTTGTTTCTAGTTTGATTACCATAGGTGTAGGTGGAGTATTGGCTTTAATACGACCAAAAGATAAATCAATAAGAAAAAGAGAAGGTTACCTAATAGTTGGATTGGGTTGGATTGCCATGTGTTTGGCAGGTTCTTTACCATATCTTATTCATCATGGTATATCGATAAGTGAAGCTGTGTTTGAAAGTACGTCAGGTTTTACAACGACTGGGGCTACTATATTCAATGATATTGAGAGCCTTTCTTTTGGGACGCTCTTCTGGCGAAGTCTAACCCAATGGATAGGGGGAATGGGAATCATTGTATTTACTATTGCAATATTCCCACTTCTTGGTATTGGTGGAGTAGAACTGTTTGTGGCAGAATCTCCCGGTCCTCAGTCAGATAAAATTCATCCTCGTATTAAGGAGGTTGCAAAGCGATTATGGCTTATCTATGTAGGATTGACAGGTTTTCTTTGTTTCATTCTCTACTTCTTTGGTGAAATGAATTTCTTCGATAGTATCAATCATGCGATGACGACAATGTCAACAGGTGGATTTTCTACAAAAAATGCGAGTATTGCACACTTTACGAGTTTGTGGGTACAGTATCCTATATTGATTTTTATGTTTGTTGGAGGTTTGAACTATACGATCATTTATTTACTATTCAAAGGTCGATTTACGAAGGCTTGGAAGAGTGATGAGCTTAGATTTTACATTACGATAGTGCTCATACTTATTGTTTCTGTGAGCGGTTTAAGAAGCTTGATTTCAGAGTTACCAATGGAACAATTGATTCGTGAATCTGCTTTTCAATTGGTTTCAGTTATTACTACGACAGGATATGTAACAGCAGATTATACATCCTGGCATCATGGATTGACAATGTTGTTTTTTGTACTCCTTTTTGTAGGAGCATGTGGTGGATCTACCAGTGGTGGCATCAAAATGATAAGACACCTAGTATTCCTGAAAAATTCCATATTAGAATTTAAGAGAATTTTGCATCCAGCAGCATTTGTAAGACTTAAAATCGACGGGAGTACTATCCAAGGAAGAGTCATCACTCATATCTTAGTGTTTTTACTTTTCTATCTTTTTTTATTTATCTTCGGATCAATGATTATGACTGTGATCATGGAGCATGATCCTACACCATTTTTAACAGGAATTGGTTCTACCGCCACATGTATTAGTAATGTGGGACCTGCAATTGGGAGTGTTGGACCAGTTGATAATTTTGCCCATATACCAGCTGTCGGTAAGTTTTTTCTTTCTTTTCTTATGATCGTTGGTAGACTAGAAGTATTTACTGCTGTCTCTTATACACATCTCCGAGCCCACGAGACAGGCAGAAATCTCG
>CAJXUU010000048.1 GCA_913061325.1 uncultured Saprospirales bacterium
GGCAGCGTCAGATGTGTATAAGAGACAGATTTTATATGATTCCCTTATTTGATAATGTTCGTTTTGAATACCTGTCCTTAAAAAAGTCAATCTTCTAAGAAGAAAATTACAACATAAAGTACCAAAGATTAAAACAATCCATACTTTTGGCAACACCTAATCATTTGTAAAACAAAATAAAGACTAACATATGTCTCATAACAGAACTGATATCGATATCGCACAGTCCAACAAAATGGATCACATCAAGAAGATTGCTGCAAATCTAAACATAGAAGAGGATGATCTCGAAATGTATGGTAAATACAAAGCCAAACTTCCACTCATTTTTTTGAATGAAGAGAAAATAGCAAAATCTAACTTGATCCTCGTAACAGCTATGACACCTACTCCAGCTGGAGAAGGTAAAACAACTACATCAATTGGACTGACTGAAGGCTTGAACAAAATCGGTAAAAAAGCAACTGTTGTGCTAAGAGAACCATCTTTAGGCCCTGTATTTGGAATCAAGGGTGGTGCTGCTGGGGGTGGATTTGCCCAAGTTGTACCTATGGAAGATATCAATCTTCATTTCACGGGTGATTTCTCTGCTGTAGAAAAGGCTAACAATCTACTTTCTGCACTTATAGATAATAACATCCAAAGTAAAACACACAGCCTCGGTATAGATCCACGAACTATCGTATGGAAACGTGTAATGGATATGAATGACCGTGCACTTAGAGATATCGTAATCGGACTTGGTGGGACAGCTAATGGTATCCCAAGACAAGATGGATTCAATATCACGCCTGCTTCAGAAGTGATGGCGATCTTGTGTATGTCAGAGAATTTTGCTGACCTTAAAAATAGATTGGGTAACATATTTATAGGCTATACAATGACCAGAGAACCAATCTTTGCAAGAGATCTAAAAGCTGAAAATGCGATGGCTATCTTGTTAAAAGATGCAATAAAACCAAACCTTGTTCAAACATTGGAAGGTAACCCTGCAATTATCCATGGAGGACCATTTGCTAATATCGCACAAGGAACAAATACAATTATTGCAACTAAAATGGGTATGTCTCTCTCTGATTATGTGGTAACAGAAGCAGGATTTGGTGCAGACTTGGGAGCAGAAAAGTTCTTAAACATCAAATGTGTTTCAGGTGGGTTAAAACCCAAAGCTCTGGTACTTGTAGCAACAATACGAGCACTGAGACATCATGGAGGAGCTAAAAAAGAAGAGTACAACACACCTTCTATAGATAGAGTATCCGATGGTTTCGCCAATCTTGAAAAACACATTGAAAACTGTAAAGCATTTGGCCTTAACCCTGTTGTTGCAATCAATGCATTCCCGTCTGACACAGAAGATGAAGTGAAGTTTATCCAAGGAAAATGTAAATCTCTTGGTGTAAATGCCATAGTAGCTCAAGGATGGGCTGATGGTGGTGAAGGTATGAAAGAACTTGCTCATGCGGTAGTAGAAGTCATTGATAGTGGTGTAAATCACTTCATGCCACTTTATGATTGGAATAGTCCTGTCAAAGAGAAAATAGAGACAATAGCAACCAAAATATATGGTGCGGCAGGTGTAATATATAGTAAAAAGGCGCTCATTGATCTACGTCGAATCGATAAGCTCGGATTGAATGAACTGCCTATCTGTATGGCCAAAACACAGAAATCGTTCTCTGATAATGATAAGTTACTAGGCCGACCGACAAATTTTGAAGTAGAAGTTAGAGAATTTGAATATGCAGTTGGTGCAGGGTTTATCATTCCGATCTTAGGTAAGATGATGCGTATGCCTGGATTACCAGCTACTCCTGCGAGTGAACACATGAATATTGATGATAATGGTGTGATTAGTGGATTAAGCTAGATCAAAAATATATTTTGATTATGAAAGTATATATAATACTGCCAGTTGGACTTAAAACTCATTTTGATAATGAACTTAATGAGTTTGAAACTAACTATCAAAGTGGAAATTTGTCAAATGCTTGGAATCATCTTGAAAGAGCGCATGTAATTGGACAGAGATACCCGTTTGCACATACTTTAGTCCACTGGAAGATGCTGTTATTTGGTATCAGGATAAAAAGTATCAAAGAGATTATAGGACAAATACCGAGGCTTATCTTTGGAGGTATAAAATCTTTTGTAGGTAAAGTACCCGTGGGTAATCCTGGAGGAGCAAATGTTCCAGCCCTAAAATCTTTTCCTATTGCTGAAGATATTCATGATATATTTCAAAAAGCAGAATTGAATTAATAAAAGAAAGAAAGAAAGAAAGAAAGAAAGAAGCGGGAACATATTAAACATATGATTCCCGCTTCTAAATTTAGCTATAGCGTATTGTAATCCATTTCATAAAAGTATACTATGATCTAATGAAGGGCTTATTAATATATTATTCCTTGCCGTTTTCCGCTTGATAATTATATATAATACTCAATTTATCTGATCTCGATATGCCTCCAGGGTTTAGACCTGGTTCACCCTCTGGAATATTTACACCCAATTCTAAATAATAGTCAACCCAAATACCAAATGTCTCCTCAGTATCTGGATCTACAAATGTCATAGGATACAAATTAAATATTGGTTCATCCTCATTTGCATTTTTGAAAGCTTCATAGACTAGTTCAGAACAATAGTAAGTGTCATTATTAATATCGAATATATTATCATACTTTTCACCAAGGAGAGATTGTGCATGCTGCTTAGCTAAAGGTATTAAAGGTTTGTATTTATCTTTCATACGACCCACCAATACTTTTGGCTTTCCATTTTCATCCAATGACTTCGCTAAGAAAACTTCAATCGGGGTTAGAATTACTCCCTTCGTTGTAGCTTCAATAACTCGTAATTCTTCAGTCTCAATTTTGATGACCATACCAACATGAGACAGGTCTGATCCTTGATATCCCTCTGTCACTTTTTCTATAGCCTCACAGAATGGACCACAATCAACATCTTGGAAGAGCAAATCCCCTTCTTGTAATACAAACGAATGTTGTGTAAAGAGGAAAATATTAAATAGTAAGGTTATTAATGTCATGCAGAGAATTTCGGCAAATGTAAGTTAATATCACAGATGCATATTCTTATTTCATTTAAAACATGGGATTCAATATTCATTTCTCAATTAATAATTAACAACCTACTTCATCCACCAAATCTTGACATCAGTTCTATCTCCACCCATAATACCTATCTGAGCTTCATAATTCTCAGAATTGAATGCTACTTCTGATTGTGGGTATTGAAATCTGAAGAACTGATTCGCTTCACGTTCCCTTGGAACTTGATTGGTTCTTCTTAGCAGAGCAAAAGCTTCCCACGGTTGGCGAAAACTATCGCCCCATCTTTGTTCGTATATTTTTCTTCTGTTGGCTTCAGTGTCTCCATCAAATGTCATTGCATATTTGGGATTTACACTCAAAAAAAACACATCTGCAGCTGTTGGTATAGGTGGTTTGTTAGTCCATATTGCTGAATTCTCAACCAGCCCCTTCCAATAGTTGACTGAAGCGATTATTCCATCTCGGTAGTTACTTGTCGCTAGGGTCTGATCAGCAGTCACTCCGATACCTCTTAAAAATATCTCAGCTCGCAAAAACATCACTTCCGCAGCTGTTATCAATAGCTCTGGAATATCTTGCTCATCTCTAATTAAATAGAAATTTACAGGAGAATAAATATTATCCGCTCCTTTATCATCGTATGCTGCATCTCTTTTGTCTTTTTGATATGGTTCTCCGCCTGATTGTGGTGTATCGGAAGTTGCGTTTTGAGGAAATGACACCCATTCTCCTGCGTTATTTTCTTCAAAGAAAAATCTAAGCCTAGGATCTAATATTTCTCCTTCATCATCGGTCATGAAGTTCCAAATTGTTGATCCCATTCTTACTTTATTGTGTTCTCGGAATGACCAATTCACACCAAGGTTTTCCCAATTTTGAGCAGCAGGACTCATTACAATATCTCCACCTTCCGTAACGAAGTTAGCTCCACTTTCTACAAGTTCTTTCACTCTTGGCCCTGCATAATCTGGCGCTACATCATACATCCGTACCAGATGTCTAAGTAATAATGAATTACAGAACCTAGCCCATCGATCATTATTATCGCCCAAGAAGGTATCAAATGCACCATATCTTAGATAAGAACCAATAGGTGCTTCTCCTCCACCAGCCAGAATAACAGATGCATTCGTTAGGTCGTCTATTAGTGATTTGTATATCTCTTCTTGTCTATCGTATTTTGCTCTTAATATGACTTCCTCAGAGAAAGCTTGTCCACCTTCAGAATATGGAATATCCCCAAAAAAATCAGTCACTTGAAATGTTTTGTACGCCATTAAGACATTCAGTTGTGCACGCACTACATCTACACTGCGAGGATCTTCTGTCAAAGCATCAAATCTACTTTGAAGTTCTCTTGCATTTTTTAATGCAGAATAATAGTTAGACCATACATCTTCAGCGCCACCATCAACATTACCAAAGGTTTTTGCGGTTACAACTGCTTGCTCAGTTACATCATACAACACCTCATTATGCAGAAACAATTGCCTGTTCCACCCCAATTGAAGCGACTGCACCAAACTATTAAACACCGCTCCAAAATTGACAGTGGATGGTTCTAGTGGGTTTGTATTTATATCATCGAATCCTTTGTCACAACCCACAGCTGTGATCAAGAGGAAGGATAGTATTATTGTTATTTTTTTCATTTCAATATTGTGTATTATGAAAGCGCTTTTTTGCTTTCTAAAAATTAGAAGTAATCCTAACACTAAGCGATCTCATACTTGGAAACGATGCCCATTCCAAGCCTTGCGCATTACCAGATCCACTTTGTCCTTCAGGATTCACACGATCAGGTAGAGAGGAATACAAATAAAACAAGTCTCTTCCTACAAGCGAAAATTTCAGACTTTGAAAGAATCGTAACTTCTTCACATGATTTGCTGGCATGTTGTAAGTCAATGCTACTTCTCTCATTTTAAGCCATGTATTATCAAGGATTCCAGGTGTGGTAAGTATTTTACCCCATCCACCAGCGTTTGGTAGATATTTATAGTAGTAATGAACCACTTTATTGTTCGGCTGTCCATTGGCATATACACCTGGCAATATCACTCCTATATTTCTTTCATTTCCTTCTGGGTCAGTATACGGTAATCCTCCTCCGTCTCTTTCGATAAGTGTTGATGGACTCTGTCCTGTTTGTTGGCCAATTACATAAGATCCTGCATAAATATCTCCACCAATCTTAGCATCTACCAATGTGGTAAGAGAGAAATTCTTATATCTAGCCTCAGTTATCCATCCTCCTGTAAATTTTGGTGATGCATTTCCTACAGGTACCAATTTATCAGAAATTTCATAATGAGTCCCCGCTTCGTTAAGGATGGTCTCTCCGTTTTCATGTCTAACAAAATCGTAACCATAAATAGTACCGTACTCCTCTCCCTCTTTTACCATTATTTTTGGACCAAAATCTCCCCAAATATTTCCTATTTCTAAAAATTGAGCTCCATCTCCGAGGCTTCTGACAAAGTTTCTATTTCTAGCTAGATTTATTCCAGTAGAAAAATAACCGCTTTTTCCTTGCCACACATTGGCTTTGATTGCCATTTCAAATCCGTAGTTTTCAAGAATTCCATTGTTGATTCTTACTTGTGATGCTCCTGATGAAGAAGGAGTTGGTGATTCTAATATCTGATCAAACGACTTGATATAATAATAAGTGAAATCCATCGTGATTTTATCATCTAGCACTCCGATTGTTGTTCCTAGTTCGTAAGAATTGGCTTGTTGTGGTCTAAGGTCAAGAGGTGGTTTCGTATCTGGGAGACTAGCTGTTTGCTGCCCTCCAAAAGTGCTGGTATTATATACGAAATCCAGTAAAAACGGATCGGTATCAGAAGCTGTCTTTGCGTACGACCCTCTCAGCTTTACAAAATTAAGCCAGTTCCATGGCAGCTCGATAGACTCCGATAGGATATAACTTAACGATGCCGATGGATAGAAATACGAGTTATTATTATCTGGAAGTGCTGAAGACCAATCATTTCTTCCTGACAACTCTAAAAATAGATAATTGCCATAGGATACGTTAGCAAAACTATAGATAGAATTTATCTTCTTATTATATCTCAATTCTCTTGCAAGTGGCAAGTTCGACGGACTAGTTCCAGTATAATTATTAAAAGAAAACAACCATGGGTTCTCCCATTTATTGGCAGTCGCATTGATGCCGTATTGATCTCTTGACCATTGTGTACCTCCGACTGTAAAACTCACATCAAAAGCAGACCCAAATATCTTGTCTTTCCTCGCAGTAACAATCAAATCATTGTTCAATACTCTGTTTCTATCCAATTCATTGCTGTAAAGCGCTTCTTCTATTCCAAGATTATTCACAGGATTGAACCTTCTTTCGAATTCATTGAGGTTAAAATCAAGTCCTAATCTTCCATTAACAGATAACCATTGGAATGGAGAATATGCCAGACCAACAGATCCGATTACTTTGTTTCTGGATAAAAATGTGTTTTGATTATAAGTATTCCACCAAAGGTTGGAAGGAGAGAATGTAAATGGGTAATTGCCACCATATGTGTATCTTGAACCATCTTCATTGATGTTTAGCTCTTGCTCTAAACCTTGATATGATCTAGGCCAACTGTATAAGATTCCTTTACCAAATGATGCATTATTATCATCACCTAAAGAAGGACTATTTTGTCTATTGTAGTTAATGTATGAGATGCCTATGTTAGAAACCAATTTGTCACTAATCTTCAGACTCGAACCTAGATTGAAAGTATACTGATCATAATTAGAATTAGGAACAACCGCTTCGTGATCTTGGTATGTAAGGGAAACACGCATGGTTCCTTTATCATTTGCATTTGAGAAGTTGATGTTATGTGTAGTTGTATTTCCTGGACTAAAAAACTGTTTCAAGTTATCAGGCTGAGGGGAATAGTCTCTTAATTCTCCATCCCACCATCTTACTTGTTGTCCTGTCATTTCTGGGCCCCAGGATACTCCTGTAGAATAAAACCCAAACGATTCAGTAGTCGGTCTTCCGTTTGGGCCATTATTAGAATGAACTTCTTTAGGATACACCAACTCTCCTGCGGCATTGGTCTTAAAAGTTGGCTCTAGAAGACTTATCGGCCCTCCTGCACCATATTTATTCTGAACATCACGATATCTATATGGGTTGATTGTTTTATGAGTCAAAACGTATTCTATCCCTACCCCATTTCTTTTTGACCCTTTTTTGGTCGTGATGAGGACCACTCCATTTGCACCTCTCATTCCATACTGAGCGGAAGCAGTAGGTCCTTTGAGAATACTTACTTCTTCGATGTCGTCTGCATTGATATTGTTGATTGCTGATCCCCAATCAGTTCCTCTTCCTATGGCAGATAATCCAGGAGGATTTTCTATCGGTACACCGTCTACGATTATTAGTGGCTGGTTATTTCCAGTGATATTGTTGTTTCCTCTGATTGTGATTCTAGTCGTTCCGCCATCT
Organism: uncultured Saprospirales bacterium; assembly: GCA_913061325.1. Lineage (GTDB taxonomy): Bacteria > Bacteroidota > Bacteroidia > Chitinophagales > Saprospiraceae > CAJXUU01. The sequence continues at coordinate 7,552 of CAJXUU010000048.1, forward strand.
ACACCGTTGGCTCCTGAGACATTTACCCCTGCTGACTTACCGCTCAAGGCACTCACTACATTAGGAGCATTAGATAGTGCAATCTCTCTTCCATCAAAATCTTGTGTAGAATATCCTAACTCTCTAGCCGCCCTTTTAGGTTTTAGCCCTGACATGATTACATAGTCAAGCTGCACTCCATCAAGCATCATTTTGACATTCCAGTTTTCCCTTCCAGCGACTAGGATAGTTTCTGTTTTATATCCGAGATATGAAAACACCAAAGAAGTATTCTCTGACGCAACAGAAAGAAAGTAACTACCGTCAAAATCAGTCGAAGTCCCAAGTCCCGTCTCAGAATCTTGGATCGATACTCCAATCAGCGGATCTCCCGATTCACCATCGGTGATGATTCCTGATATATCTCGCTGACTAAAACTGAAAATAGCAACCATCATGAATACGATGGTTGCTATTATTTTTATTGAATTGAATTTCATTTATTTCTATTAAATTCTTAATTCTTGAAATGCATATACATAATTACTGAATCACGACTACTTTCTTACTGGCAGTATGTCCGTTTTTATTGATTGCTTTTAGCATGTATGTACCTATATGATCAACCTTAATCGTCTCGGCACTATTTGAGATATCTCTCTTTGTGATCATTCTGCCATCCATGCTGTAGAGTAGCATTTGTCCTCCAATTAGATCTTCTTCGAATTGGATTTGGATGTCACTATTTGTGGGATTTGGGTTAACTGAGAATAATGCGGCAACTTCGAGATTCTCTGTAGATAAAGGCAGACCTTCCAGCATTGCAGTTATAATATTATCTCCATTTGTATCATCATTTGTATTTATTACAGCTACAACTTCATGCAGCCCTTCACCTAAAGTACCTAAGTCAATTGTATTAATACCTCCAGATTCAGTACTAAAGGTCAATCCAGAATTATTATCTACAAGAACTCCATCTACAAAAAGACTAACACTATAGTCCTCTACATCTAAACTTCCATCATTAATAACATCCAATACTACAAAAACTGAATACCCTCCAACATAACCTAAACCAAGAGATGCTGCACGTAAATTTCCATAGTCCCTAAACCTACTTTCACTCTCCTCCACCATCACACCATGAATTCTATAATGCGGTTCCGTATGTCCACTACTATTGTATCCAGTATTCAGAAGGTTCGTATATTCTTGTAATTCATAATCTACAGAAACTGACTGACCACTTGAAGCTAAATCAGTCGTATTAAATATGGCTGGTACCACCTCTTGACCTGGGCACCATCCTGCTCTTGGAAACAACCAATTCCCCGCTTGATCTGCACAACTATTTGATGCACAATCAGCTTTCCAAAGTGCATGATCTGCTACTTTCGCCCCATTAAACATTACTTCATGTGTAGCATTAAAAAACTCAGCTGCATTGTTTGTATTTCCTTGTCCATGACCAGTTACATGCATTCTTATGTGAGAGCTACCTGTGTTATCCGCTATCGTTAGACTAACTGGGTCAATATCATCATCTATGCCTGGATCTCCATAAACATGGTAGTCCGTTTGAAACAATGGTGTTACTCTGTTGTAAGGCATATTAGCTGTTCCCTCAATCATTTCTAAGTCAATTGTAACCAACCAGCCTGACTGGCCAAAAACCTGTACAAAAGAATCAAAAATAATATCACCCGTTAATACACTTTTGAAATCTGTCACATCAACTGTCCAAGGACCACAAGCAATACCGTATGGTGTGATGTATCTAGCAATCTCAAATGTTCCTTGCCCAGAATTGGCATTCACTTTTCCTGTTTGATCCCAAGGATCGCAACCACCAGAAGGACAATCAACCGATATATGAAGTAATAATTGTCCATAGTTTGACAATTCACCTGGTAGCGTTATTGCATTGGATTGAAGTTGACCTCGGCTACCAAAGTTGTGTTGCGATTGATCAAAAAGGTTGACAATACTACCCTCTCTAGTTACTATTGTTGTTTCTGTATTATTATTTAATGCATTTGCATCATCCGCTTGAGAAATGGAAACTTCGATATTCGGATTATCGATTCCCACCAAACTTACTGGAGTATTAAATACATAAGTAATAGCTTCCCCAGCTTCTAATTCTACCTCTATATCTTCTGATACTTGTTCCGTACCATCAATAGCTAAACTAGCGGTAATACCCGAAATAGACATTGTCCCTACATTCTGGATGTCCACACTCATTCTCACTGGTCGATTCTTCATGTGAATTCTATCTATTCGACTGATATTTTTCACACTTACATCAAAGTCTGGCAGTTTATATCCTTCTACCCAATTGTTATCATCCATTTCTAGAGTTGTTCCTGAACAAGCTGCATCTACTATATTTGTGACAGTTGTTCCACTTCCATCATTCATTGGAAAATAAGCAACTAGTCCAGCTTCTGTTCCAGATAAATCAACTGTATTATTATCTGCCAATTGAGAAGCTGTTCGTACCGTATTCCATACTCTCAATTCATCGATAGCTCCATCAAACACTCTTCCAGGGAAACCAGTAGATTCACCGATGGTATAGGGAGTTGTTTTATTAACTAATGTTCCAGAATAAGTTCCACTTGCCACTTCTTGCCCGTCGATGTATAATCGCATTGATCCATTGTCTACAACTCCTGCTACATGATGCCATTGCTTTTCATTCATAATAGCTGGAGATATAATTTCATTCCAAACATTATCAACTGATATCACAAGCGACAATTTGCCATTATCACCACACCTGAAGGCAAAACCACCATCAGGACCTTGACCATCATTTGTAAAAATACTTCCTTGCCAGCTAAGGCTTTTCCATTCATTTGCAAATATCCATGCTTCTATTGTATATGCTGGGCTGAGTGCTAGAGCAGCTTTGTATGGTACAGTGATCGATTCTGAATTACCATCAAATTGGATGGCTGTGTTTTGAGCAGAAAGTCCTCCACAAAAAATTAAAATAGAAAAAACAAAGAAGTAAATCATTTTCATTTAGTAGGTCATTTGAATTAAAAATATAATACCTTAAAACTAGAGAATTCATATTACAAGAAAGAATGATTCTTGAAAGAAAAATCAAATTGTCTCTCCTGCTGATTATTTTACTTATAAGGCAAGATCAAACCTAAATCACCTCATTGTTTAATTTTAAAATCAACTATTCATTTATGACTATATTTGCGCCGCTTCCAGAAGGACTAGGGTACCCATTCTTAGAATGTAGGTACACGACAAGGCCTTATCTGCTGATCGGAAGTAAGGGCTCAGATTATTCTGGGCCTTTTATATTTTCTATTAAATTGAAGCTAATTCATCCGATAAAGGAAGGAAGATATCAATGTAAAGATGTCTCCCATTGGCATCAACGAAAAATAAGTTTTATAACTATTTTTTAGTTTATAAACTATATTTTAGTTATATTTGGATCAACCAATCATTTTTTCCATGCAAAAACTTACCCACCGCGAAGAAGAAATCATGAGAATCCTTTGGGATCTCCGCAAGGCATTTGTCAAAGAGATTATCGAACAGATGAGCGAACCCAAGGCACCATACAATACAGTATCATCTGTTGTTCGAAAACTAGAAACAATGGGTATGGTTGGCTATGAGGCATTTGGTAAAACGCACCGATATTACCCTATTCTTGAGAAGGAAAACTATAGAAAAGCATCTTTTTCTAGTTTCATGAGCAATTACTTTGGTGGGTCTCCTGCACAACTGCTATCCTATTTCGTTAAAGAAGAAAATCTATCACAAGAAGAAATTGAACAATTACTGACTGAGCTTAAATCCCAGCAATCATGATGAACCACTTATCAATCCCGCAGTACTTGCTAGAATCAAGTTTCTGCCTAATTATATTCTATATTTTCTTCAATTGGTTTCTCAAAAAAGAGACTCATTTTCAAATTAATAGAACTTACCTTATTTCTAGTGCATTGTTTTCCCTTATTATTCCAATAATAAATATTGATTTTAGCAAAGCGAGTCACATTACTGGGGCCGATCAGATGTTCCCTTTATTGAGTACCGTTGATGCTTTCCAGTTGAGTATAAATCAGACCATTACTCAGCAAAACAATGTATTGCAGATATCAGTAGCTGATGTGATTACTTGGATTTATATGGCAGGCTTTTTTATAATGGCGCTCAAATTAGCAAGTGGACTGTTCAAGTTATTTGGGATTATAAATAGGTCGCCTAAGATGAAGGATATCGATCACACGCTTTTGATCTCGAATGATGTACCGGCTTCTTCTTTTTTCTCTTATATATTTTGGCAAGATAAGCATGATAAGAATGATGAAGTTCAAAAAACAATCATGGATCATGAGATGGTCCATGTCCGTCAGTGGCACAGTCTTGATGTAATCATCATGGAATTGATGGTGATTATAAAGTGGTTCAATCCATTGATATACTTATTCAGAAATAGTCTTAAACAAACGCATGAATTTATTGCTGATAAATATGTCACCGAGAAAATGGTAGACAAAGTTACCTATGCGAATATCCTACTCACTAATAAAGCCAGCACAAACTTACCCCCAGCTACCAATCACTTTTACGGTCACATTAGAGAAAGGGTAAAAATGCTAAGTGCTAAAAAATCAAATACATACAGTCAGTTGAAATATTTAGCTGCAATCCCCTTAACCATGGTTTTATTTAGTTTTTTCGCTTTTGACCTAAGTGATAGATTACCTGAGAAGATCAAATCTCCATTCCAAAAAATTGAGAATACAATGTTGGCTACGGCAGATCAGAATGTAATCTCTCTCAACATGGATGAAGATGCAGAAAAAGAAAAATTCTTTTTAACATGGGGAGATGTCATGAAGGTTGTACTTACTCAAAAGTACAAAACACAGGATCTAATTTTCAAGTACAAAAGAAGTGACTTGAATAAACTGCTTTCTCTAAGTCCTTCTATAGTACAAAATGGAAAGAGTCTAAATGTAGAAATTGACACGTTGGAGGTGCTCAAAAATAACAAGAAGATGGCTATCGATCTTAAGGATCTTAATACCGATGCTTTAAGAAAGAAATTTATTGATTCTCTAGGTTTGAATGATCAGATTATGGTTAGTTTGAAGTCATATAGCGATACTGATTCCCTTAGAATAAATCTGCATTTGAGTCTTGAAGGAGGCACCAATAATATGTGGTCATACGAATCAACAAACCTTATGCCAACAGAAGTTATAAAGTGGGGAGAACTGAAAATTACTTTTGATGATATATATTATGACGATCTTACACGATTAAATCTGGATAATGTCGTTACTAATGAACTGATAAATAGCATTCTTAACGAAAAAATAGAGATCAGTAAAAATGATAGCCCATTCCAAGAAATAGACCCATCTCTACAAATAAGTTTCGAATACAAAAGAGCTAATAATCTCAACCTTGCATCAGTCAATGCAAAGGCTATTTCGAATCATAAAACTGAAAATAATATTGATAATGATGTAGTATTCTTAACAACACACTACCATGGAAAAAATTATCAGATCCACGAAAACACATGGTCGTTCCCTATTACTGAATTCTACAATAAAAAAGAGGAATTCAAATCATGGCTTTCAAATGCTGAAAATGGAGATAATATATCTGTATTAATAAACCATCCTAGTAAAAAACACAGTAGTTTTAGATTTAACTTGAGGTTCAGAGATTATGATGAAGCTATTTCAGCACCATTTCCAATTGATCCTCCCCATACTGGTAATATTTTTAATGAATATCAGATAGTGGTGAATGAAGAAGGTAAATCTCTTGTAAGACTTGATCTTAACAATTCAAACTCTCGTCGCATAGCTGATACTTATAAAGAAAGTGAATCATATGAAATTGTGCATATAGATGGATTCAAATCTAAAAACCATGTATATAAAACGAATCTACCACAAGGAAAATTGGAAATGGCCGAAATCTTAGATCCTGAACTAAGGGATCTAGACAAATTCCATATTAATGAATACTATTCTGATTCTGATCAATTGGTAAGAATGGACTGGGGAAGAATGGTCTCTATGCCTAATATAGGTAACTACAGTATGAAGGAATTCAAACGGTCCTCAAAAGGCGATTTGGCTTTATTCACTGGAACTAAGAACCTAAAAATGGATAGATAAGATCTATTAATCATTCCTGAAAATGGCAAAATTAAAAGAATCAGAACAGATAAAGTGAATACTCTGACGATAAGAAACATATTAAATGAAATTGATAAAAACACATCTATCTATATAGACAACATCATAGTAAGTATAGACGGAGAAAGACGGTATTATCCTTATAACTTTGTCTTTACAGTGGAATAAAATAGATCTCAGCTAAAGAATAACTGAACGTATGGAACGCCTACAAGATTAATATTTTGTGGGCGATTTTGATTGCTAGTAAGAGCAGGCAACTATTTAATTATGATGATCTTCATCCTATACTTAAGGGAAAACCACTAATGACAAATTCTGTCATTTTATGGTATTCCCCCATAATTTCTATTTTTTCATCATTATATTTGTCATAGAATGTAGGCTAATCGCTTATACATTTCAAATCCCCCCTTTAGATATTTACTCCAACATGACTAAATAGTAGCTAATATACTATTTTTCATGTTATTAAATATTACAAATAATACTCATATATTTTCACCCTTATTGTGTATTATTGTTTCGAATATGGTAATTAATGTCGCTTTGTCACCCTACAACTTTAGGATTACACTGTGATTATGATACAATTGTATTCATTGATTATCATGTATTACCAACATTGTTACAGATTTTTAAAAGACAAAACATAAAAGATCAACTATGAAAAAGTACATTTTACTCACACTAGCTTTGGTGGCCATCCTAGCTACATCTGCTTCAGCTCAAGATATTTTACTACTCAAGACAAGTGGTAAGGTTGTAATTGGAGACACATCTCTGATTAGTACTCCTGGCGCATACAACTTATATGTTCAAAATGGGATTCTTACGGAAAAGGTAAAAGTAGCTCTTAGGGATGCTTCGGAGTGGTCGGATAATGCATTTACTCAAACTCCTACCCTAGCAGAAGTGAAAGCCTCTATTAATAAGAACAGCCATCTACCCAATATTCCATCCGCTCAATCTCTTGTAAAAGATGGCTATGAGCTAAAAAGTATGGATGCAAAACTACTTGCGCAGATAGAATGGCTTTGGCAACACACCATTAATCTAGATGCAGAAAATAAAAAGCTAAAACAAGAAATAGATGATATTAAGGTTTTGATAGAAACGGCTTCACCAAAGCACGATTAAGTTTCTTTTTAGACTGACTATTGTTGGGGCATGTCCCTTTTACTTTTTCAAAACAAATAGAATATGACACACTTCATCTCAAGGTGCTGCTGTTACGCTATATTACTCTTATTTTCCGTCACCAGCATTTCTCAACCAGATACCATTGTTATTGGATTTGGAGGATATGAAGGCGTATCTATCACTGCAAGTGGTAATTCTGAGGATAGTAATCCAGAAAATTCTATCAATCAAGATGGATACCTACCCAATCTAAATGCAGCAGCAAGATTTCTTTCTCAGGCTTCTCTTGGTTATAGCTATACCGATACAGAGACAGTTACTTTGATGGGCATCGAAGACTGGATTACCGATCAAATGGAAAATAAACCAATGCCTTTTACACTCAAAGAAAAAGTTACTGAATACAGGCAATTTGTAAGAGACAGTCTTGATAATCAGGAAGCAAGTAGTTCCAGTAGAATGTGGGATTACGCTTGGTGGCAATATCATATGACATCTGATGATGCATTAAGACAAAAAACAGCTCATGCACTTAGTGAAATTATTGTCGTTTCAGAAAAATCTCCTTTTGGGAATAATGGTCTTGCACTATCTGACTATTACGATATTTTATTGAACAATGCATTTGGAAATTTCCGAGATATCTTGCAAGATGTAACCTATCACGCAGCTATGGGAGTATACCTCACTTACCTAAACAATCCAAAAACAGATACAATAATAAATCAATACCCAGATGAGAACTATGCAAGAGAATTGATGCAATTATTTACTATAGGGCTATATGAACTGAATAATGATGGTACTAGAGTATTAGATAATGAAGGAGAGCCAATACCCACTTATGATAATGATGACATTCTCGAATTTTCAAAAATATTTACCGGCTTAACATGGGCAGATCGAACACAGTGGGGCCGAGGAGCTTACAGGGATACTAGCTATCTTCCTGAAATGGTCATGTGGAACGACTACCATGAACCTGGAGTCAAAAACTTACTTAATGGATTCCAAGTACCGGACAGAGATCCTGTTGATGGAGATGCAGATATATCAGATGCCTTGGATAATCTATTTGATCATCCTAATATAGGTCCATTCATAAGTACTTTACTTATTCAAAGAATGGTTACGTCTAATCCTTCAGCCGCTTACATCGACCGAGTCGCAACTGCATTCAATGATAATGGGCAAGGAGTACGAGGAGACATGAAAGCTGTGGTGCGAGCCATTCTTTTAGATCCCGTAGCTAAAGCTTGTGCCTCTGGCGATGATCCTCAATTTGGCAAGTTAAGAGAGCCATTTTTAAGATACATCCAGATTAATAAGGCATTCAATGCAACTACGACAAGTGGAGACTTCCGAAATGATATGGATTATATATATCAATTCATCGAACAAAAACCACTAGCCTCTCCTAGTGTATTCAACTTCTATCAGATGGATTATCAGCCACTTGGCCCAGTAAATGATGCTGACCTCTTCGCGCCTGAGTTTCAAATAACCAATAGTCAGACCATTTCAGGATGGATTGATGGATTGTATCGATTCATAGTTGGAGAAAATCTTGCTGACGAATATGACCTCTACAGTGGCGAGCCAAATGAGAACTACGCCGATGAGATCACAACGATCGATTTAACTACTGAGATGACCATGACAAATGATGATGAACTTCATATACTCGTAGATCGTCTCAATCTTTTACTTGCTCAAGGAAGGTTAACTCAACCGACGGTTGAAAAAATAATAACGGCAATAACAAACTTCGAAAACGAGGATGAAGACGATATGGAATTAAGAGTCAAATTAACTATTTACTTAGTCATGTCATCACCAGAATACCTCATCAATAGATAAAAGACCATGAGTAAAAGAAAAATATCAAGAAGATCATTCCTTGGAGAAGCGAGTTGTGCAGCCATCGGATCAACAGCTTTCTTATCATCATTCTTGAATCTAGGGATGATCAATACGTTATCAGCTAGGCCACACATCATATCTAACACCAATGATTATAAAGCTATGGTTTGCATCCTTCTTGCAGGAGGAGCGGACACATACAATGTATTAGTGCCAACTGAAAACACAGAATATGCAGACTATCAAACCACAAGAGGTGACCTTGCACTTGATAAAGACGCAACAGATCCAGCGCAATTGATAGATCTAGACTATGAAGACAATGGTAGGACTTTCGCTGTCCATGCAGGAATGGATAAAGTTCGTGATATGTTTGATGATGGAAATCTATCCTTCTTAGCAAATATTGGAACATTGGTAGAGCCAATAGCCAATAAAACAGAATTCGATGCAGGGATTAAGAAACTTCCTCTTGGGCTATATTCTCATAGTGATCAGATCATGCACTGGCAGACATCTGTACCACAAAGTAGATCTGCTGTTGGCGTAGGAGGACGAATGGCAGACATATTGAACGATATGAATACCATCTCTAATGTATCGATGAATATTTCATTGGCTGGTAAAAACAGATTCCAAACGGGTAATCAATATCAAGAATATTCTATTAGTAGAAACACAACCGCAGCTAATATTGGATTAGATGGGTTTCCTTCCTACTGGGGTGATTCTGGCATTCTAAATGATGCAAAAAACAATGCCATAAGCAACATGGTAGAACAAGAATATTCCAATATTTTTGAACAGACTATAGGTTCGCTCACAAAGCAAACCGGAGATAGTATAGAGATTTTCGAAGCGGCATTTGCAAATATTGTACCCCTTAACACTACTTTTTCAGATAATAACTTATCAAATGACCTTAAAAAGATAGCTGAAACGATAAGCGTAAAATCTCATTTGGGAGTAAACCGTCAAATCTTTTTCGTAACCATAGGAGGTTGGGATCATCATGACAATGTACTTGGTAATCAGAATGTGATGCTACCAATAGTAAGTAATGCTTTATCGGAATTCAACGATGCATTGACGGAAATAGGAATGCATAACGATGTTGTGACGTTTACGATTTCAGATTTTGCTAGAACATTGACATCCAACGGCAATGGCTCAGACCATGCATGGGGTGGAAACCAAATGATAATGGGTGGTCCAGTCAATGGAGGTCAAATATTTGGAGAATTTCCTTCTTTAGCATTAGAGGGTAATGACTTCAACCTTTCCAATAGAGGAAGAATATTACCTACAACATCGGTGGATGAATTCTATGCTGAAATTGCACTTTGGTTCGGAGTATCTCCCAACGACTTGGACTATATACTCCCTAATCTATGCAATTTTTATTCTAGTTCTAATTGTACTCAACCGCCAAGTATGGACTACAGTCCGCTAGGTATGTTTGCTTAACCCACAACTAAGATCAACTAAGATGAAAAATATAATATATACATTCTTCGTGGCATTACTCCTTCCATTGATAGGCGTTAGTCAGATCTGCCCAGGTGAAGAAGGAAAACTTGAATGGGAAGCCTACTTTGGTACATTTGATGACGAGATCGGACACCTTACAGCTCAATACAATTTTCCTTTCACGCCGGATGTTGTAAAAACCGTATACAAGTCTCAGGCTCCAATTAACTATGCTACAGATTTTGGCGGTAGATTGAGAGGATATATAAAGGTAGATGAGGCTACAGATGCTATATTCAACATTACGGGTGATGATGATGTCTACTTCTACTTTAGTCCTGATACTGAACCAAATAACAAAGAACTTCAAGCGTATATCACAGCATATGCAAGTATAACTGATCATGATAAATATCCTACACAAACGTCAGTGGAAATCAACTTACAACCAAATATCAATTATTATTTCGAGCTATTATATGTTGAAGACAGTGGAGGTGATCATGCCTCATTATATTGGAAAACTGATTTAGTTGATACTGCAAATTGGAACCTGATTACTGCGGATTTTCTAATTGGTGTGAGTTGTCTTGAAGCTGAATGTCCATCCGAGGGCACTCCTTGTGACGATAATAACGGTTCGACAGAAAATGATCTAGAGGATGGATATTGTAATTGTTCTGGTCAACCAACAACTACGAATGAATGTATAGGAGAAAGAGGAAAACTAGAAGCATATCGATTTGAGAATATTCCTGGAAGTGATATATCCGCATTGTATGAAGCCCCTAACTTTCCGGGAGTTCCTGATTATGGTTATATGTTACCCCAGTTTTCTAGACCATATGGTAATAGCATAGACAATTTTGGAGTACAAATCCAATCGTATATCTCTGTCCCTATAACAGGAAATTATAAGTTTAATGTAACGGGTAATGACAACACTGTTCTATTCATTAGTTCAGATGAAAGCCCTGAGAATAAGCAAGCGCATCAAGCTTTAGTTTCTGGGTATTCAAATATGGTCCAGCATGATAAGTATATATGGCAAAGCACAGGAAATATAAACCTCGTTGCAGGGCAATATTATTATATAGAATTGAATTTCAAAGCTGGAACTGGGAGTGATCACTATTCAATATTTTGGCAATCTCCATTTACAGAAGCAGACACTTGGAAGAGAGTTCCAGCAACATATTTCTATGATTATGGATGTGAAGTAGCTTGTATTCCAGAAAACACGCTGTGCGATGACGGTAATCCATTCACCAATAGCGATATGTATAATGACAATTGTGAATGCGTAGGAACGCCGTGTTCTGGACCAGATTGTGACAGCCCACTTGCGAATTATATCCCCTATGACAAGTGTTCCGTAACGGATCAATTAGATAATAACCCGGAGAACAATTGGTTATCCTGCGCTGTAACTCCAAATCCTAATACAAGTCGAGAGGATGGACACTGGATCATGTATAATTTGGGAGAAAGACACGAACTACATCAATCTCAAATATGGAATTACAATGTAGAGAACGAAACAGATAAAGGATTCCAATCTGTAGCAGTAGATGTGTCAGATGATGGTGTCGTTTGGACAGAATTTGGTTTATATCAATGGAGTTTGGCAACAGGAGAATCGGGTTACTCAGGATTCTCAGGTCCTCACTTTCAAGGAGAATATGCACAATATGTAATGTTCACATCATTGGATGATACTACAACATGTAAAGGGATTGGAAAGGTAGCATTTACCGCAGTATTATGCCCTCTAGTAGACACACCCTGTGATGATGGCGACATCTATACTTTGCATGATCGATATGATAATAATTGTCTGTGTATTGGAGACCAAATTGAGGAGAATGAATGTTTGGATGAGAATTTGACTTTAGGTGATTCTACACTATATTCTGATATTTTCAGTGCAGAAATTTATGTGAACTCTATAAGTAAGATAGCAAGTGAAAATGTAGTCAGTTTTGTTGGTGGTTCTTCGATCATACTTAATCCAGGGTTCGAAACAGAAGATAACGTGCTCTTCATAGCTACAATCGATACTTGTGAAACAGTCGAAGAAAGACAAGCTTTACTCGCATTGAGATCAGAGATTATAAGTCAAAAGAGACAAGATGAAGAGGAAACTAAACTTCTCAAACTGAAGGTAACTGAGATTGAAAATTCAGATTTCCAAACCATTAAATTTTATATTCCAGAAGGCGGAGAGGTAGACATAGTAATTACTGACAATTCTGAAATGAAAGTATTCGATATTCTTTCACATAAATTCACAAATCAAGGCGTTTATGAAAAGAAAATCAGAACTAAGAAGTTTGACTCAGGAGTCTTTAATGTGTTGATGACTTATGACGGTCATACAATTCGAGAAAAGCTTATAGTGGCTAAATAAATGCGATTAATCTGTTTAATGATCGTTACTGTATAATTGAAATTAGAGTCGATTTTACAAGACCGTTACTTGTGATTGTCAATGTATAGATACCATTATGCAATGCTGACACATCAATGGCAACCCTCCTCTTGTTGGCGTAAATATTTTCCAAGATGGTTTTACCCGTAATATCTAATAACGAATAATTCCAAGAACCTGTGGTCAGTTCAGAAACATCAATATGTACTAGACCTGAAGCAGGTTGTGGATATATCTCTATTGTTCCTGAATTATCAATTTCTTCTACATACAAATAAGGATCATAAACCACGCTCTCTGCAATATTGGTCACAATCGGATCATTAAAATCGAAAAAGATATTGGCTTGATTATCAAATTCTTCTCCAAGAATCACTGTGTATGGTTTGATACTAAAAGAAACGTAACCTTGACTCTCTATATAACTCGCTGTACTGTCAATCAAGAATATATCTTCAAACATGAAGGTGACTTCTCTTTCTCTCATCGTGATGTCCACATTATGGCTAGAGGATAAAAAAGTAAATGTTGATAGATCAAGATTCTCAGAAATAACGTCTGTCACTCTTACATCTTCTGCAAAGTAGTTACCTGTATTTTGAAATCTGATTGTATAAATCAGCTCATCATCCTGTTCGTTTATCCTAATATTACCAGATTTGTCTGTAGATGAAACCAATTTATCATTTGGATCATAAGCACAGAGTAATCCCAAGCTGATATAATCCTCGTGTATAATTGTCTCTACTTGGCTGTCGTCAATATCTACCATTTGTATCGTGATAGTCATGTCTTCATTAGAGAGTTCGTCTGCATTTGGAGCTATGAATGGAATCTTATAATTCATAGTAAAATATGGATACCACTTCTCAAAATCTATTGTCACCGTACGAGTGTCCATATCATGAGAAGTAAATTCCGTAAAATCTGGTGACAACTCAAGTTCTGGAGTGTAGACAATTTTCAAATAGCCATTAGATATATTTGTCCCTGTATTTCTAAGAAATGCACTCAATTCGAATGGTCTGTCGCATAGAAACAAGCTTGCATTTATGTTGGATGAAAAACCAAAAGTCTCTTCCATTGGATAGTAACCAAAATCAAACACATTTGGCGATTGATCGGGAATAAATGAGTCAATACTATACGAATCAGCTGTTGTTATCAGCCATGATTCTATAGAAGAAGCGCTTACGTCAAATGATTGTCCTTCATTTAGAAATCTTTGATAGAATCCATTAGTAGAAGTAATCAATGAGTCATTATTATTGTCAAAATGAAGTGACACATTTGATAATGGTGGATCTGTAGTCTCGTCTCTAATACCGTCTTTATTAAAATCAAAAAATGCTGTACCAGTTATGCTTTCGCCTACACACTTGATATCACTGATGTCATCACATTGGCTTGCATTTCCACTTATTTCAACCTCTCTGCCTTCTTCTATATGCTTACATAGTGCTGGTATATCACAGACATTAAGATTAATATTATTAATCACTTGCCATTTCTTATACACATACAAATCATCAGATAAATCTGTAATGTCAGTTAGAGTTGGAGAAAACCTTATTTGAAAATCATAACCAACACTATCAAGGTTTTGTAACCCATTAAGCGATTTGACTAAACCTCCTGCCGAGAATGACTGTCCAACTTTCTCTAAGTTTATGAAATTTGAATAATCTTCACTCTCTTGAAAGTTATACTGAAATGATTTACCAACTGATTTTAAATTATTAAACGCCAACTGATTAGACACAAAAGTGCTTCCAAAAAAACTTCCTCCTACAAACTCAAGATCATCCCAGTCACCACCATTATTGGCATATATTGAAAAATTACCTCCAATATGTTTCAGTTGATTAGTTTGTTGAATGTCATAGTCAGTATTCATATTAATCACGAAATCCCCAGCAAGAGAATCAACTTTCAAATTGATGATTATCTTTTGGCAAACTGGATTAACCAACTTAATGCCCGTTAGGAAATCTATATTTTGAAGATAGGATAAATCATAGACTGGGCAAAACCCTATTTCCAACTCCCCCAAAATAGTATCTATCTGTTCAAAAAAATCAACATTTTCCAAATAATCAAGATCAGTTAGTATTAGGTTACCACCTACTTTATTAGACATAAAAATTCTATCAATATTCCTAATACTAGAATATTCTATTTCAATTCCTTTACCAATATGATTGAGAGACATGAGCTCATCGAAGTTATCTACTCCGCCAAACAAATTAGTAACTAAAAAACTTCCACCTATTGTTTGAACATTCCTCAAGCCAGTTAATCCACTTGGTCGTACAACATTCATAGTCAGATTACCTCCTATGGAATCTAGATTACTCAAACCAGCAAAATTTCCGATTGGGCTCAATAAATATTTCAAAGTAAGATCACCGTTTACTTTGTTGATTTTATTTAATGCAGAGAGATCAGAAATATCAGACCAATCATGTTCCTCCCCTACAAAGAGACTACCAGATAATTCTGAACAAAAACCAAATCGTTGACGATACTTCTCTACCTGACTCTGATTGTAAAGGATCACATCCTCATATGGACAAACACCTTCTACATCGTCTTCATCTTTGAGATAATACCTGAGTGCGGCGCCTCCATATACTATTATATCATCATCTCCATCGCTATCTACATCCTTCACTAAATAGTTACCAAAAAGATCAAAATCTTGAGCTATAACATCATATAAGATTTGATCTTGATCAAAGGTTTCCATTTTGGCAATAGATAAGAAATCCTCTCCTGAAGTTATTATGTCTTTGATTCCAACATCATCAAATTCGATAAATGATGATTTCTTATAACCATCAACATCAGTGATTAAGTTTGCATAAATGGGCCCCATTCCTGTTCCCTGAAACAGATGTGTTTGACCTTTTAATGTTCCAGCATCTATCTTTCCTAAATCAAGCAATATATCTGGATAATCATCAGCATTCGCATTATCAATAGCAAAAGATATGGGTCTAAAATCTCCCTCATAAAGTATTATTCCTGCATCAAATTGCAGATTTCCATTATTACGAATCCAAACCATTCCTGATGCAGCTACCATAAGTATATCATCATCAGAATCACTATCCAAATCGAGCAGTCTAACACCTTTCAAGTCTCCACTAATGACATCACTTTCCGCTAATTCTACCCCATCAATAAAGTAATCGTTATCCACATTTTCATGGATTAACAGTGGTTCTCCAAATACATTGTAAGATAAAAGATCAATATCCCCATCCATATCCATATCTCCTTCATAGATGACATTCGTAAAGAATATATTAGGATCTGGATAGGTCATATAATCAGGATTATCCATTGCAGGACCATAAGTACCATCACCTAGATTCTCATATCTGAACTCATCTAAAATATAATCAGCATCGCCGTCTTCATCAAAATCAGAGAAAGATCCTCCTGGCTGAGGCACACTAAAAGGGGTTATAATTCCAAAATTTCCGCCGCCATAATATCTTCGCTGATAGTCGGAACTGACCATATCAGTATAGCCATCGCCATTTATATCTACGAATGTTCCAAGATTCATATTACCCACAGTAGATTTCTCTAACGTAAGGTTCATCTCACTATCAACTGAATAGACATGTAAAGATGTGCTTGTAACACCAATTAACTTAGGTTCTCCCATATCATCAACGCACATAAATCTCTGGTTGCCTTCTGGTGAGTGCTTCTTATATATCACCTCTCCACTTGATGGATCATATGACATGATGAATAAGCTACCATTCTGAGAATTAGTCATAAGCAATTCTTCATTTCCATCACCATCCAAATCAGCAACATCAGTGATAAATCCAAAGTTAGGTTGATCAGTTACTAGATCCACCGTAGTATAAGTCCCATTATCAAAAATGATTCTTCGGATTGTTTTCGCAGATGAAGAATAGTAAACAACAACTGGGCCTATATCCGTTTCTAAAACCTCCATCCATGTACAAGTTCCATTGAATTGAGATAGAGTTTTTAGATAAAGTCGATCCGTATTATCTCTTTCTAGATATTCTATATTAAAACCCACATTAACAATTATATCTAGATCTTCATCTTGATCTACATCCATCACATATTGTGTCTTAAAAAAGAAATCGTTATTTGGTATACGATTATATATTCGTTCTATCGATCCATCTGGATTGTGGTGGTACACATATCCATCAATAATGAGATCATCTATGCCATCGTCATCGAAATCTTGCGCTGTAAAAGCTCTGCCCCATCTCAATGATGGGATATAGTCAAATCTATCAGGTGTAGAGAGATAATTGTAAATAGGCCCTCCAAAACTACTCAATGTTAATAGATCATCCTGTCCATCTCGATTCACATCATATCGTGTAAGTTGATTTTGATTTAGTCCAGTGTTCTCAATAAACTGCATAGAAAAGTTAAAATCAGAGTCGAAATTAATTTCAAATGTTTCCCCTTCACTTAGAATTGCAGCCTTACCGTTACCTATATATTTAGCTAGATCAACATCACCCACAGAAGACCTGTCTCTTATACACATCTCCGAGCCCACGAGACAGGCAGAAATCTC
>CAJXUU010000049.1 GCA_913061325.1 uncultured Saprospirales bacterium
CTATCCTCTTCGTCGGCAGCGTCAGATGTGTATAAGAGACAGTGAGATTGTTGATTGAATTAGAATATAAAAATGAAGTTGTGAGTTCAAAATTCATAACCTATTCAATCAACAACCTCTCAGCCCTTATGCTTGTGCCGTTGGTGTGAAGTTCATTGGTGGAAAAGAATTACTATTCTGCTCTGGCTCACTAATTGGTCCATGCTGAGCTTCATATTTCTTTACATTATCTACTAGTGCTTTAAGTAATCTCTTAGCATGCTGAGGTGTAAGGATTATTCTTGATTTCACTTTTGCTTTTGGGACGTTTGGAAGTATTTTTACAAAATCAACTACAAATTCAGATTGTGAATGTGCAATGATAGCTAAGTTAGAATAGATACCTTCTGCAACTTCTTCTGACAATTCAATATTCATTTGTTTGCCTTGCTTCTTTTTATTTTCTTCTGCCATAATATTAATTTTTCTGTTTTAAAAATTATTTAAATACTACCTTAAAACAAGCTACCTGTTTGAGTAGGTGGTACAATTCCTATATGCTTATATGCTTTTGCTGTAACTTCTCTACCACGTGGAGTTCGTTGTATATAACCTTCCATGATAAGGAACGGTTCATGAACTTCTTCGATAGTCCCAGATTCTTCTCCTACAGCAGTTGCTATCGTACTAATTCCAACTGGTCCACCTTTGAATTTTGTTATGATAGTATTCAATATCTTATTATCCATTTCATCGAGTCCTCCATCATCCACATTTAATGCTTCTAGACCGTATCTAGCTATCTTCTTATCTATTGACCCATTTCCCTTGATTTGCGCAAAGTCCCTGATTCTTCTTAGTAAGGCATTCGCTATTCTTGGCGTACCTCTACTTCTTCTTGCTATTTCATTCGCGCCCTCAGCATCAATAGGCACTTCTAATATTTCTGCACTACGGAATATAATATTCTCCAGTGTTTTCACATCATAGTAATCCAGAAGACAAGTGATTCCAAATCTTGCACGCATTGGCGCTGTCAAGAGTCCCATACGAGTGGTGGCGCCCACTAGCGTAAATGGATTCAAAGTCAGCTGAATACTCCTTGCATTCGGACCACTATCGATCATGATGTCTATTCTATAGTCTTCCATAGCACTGTAGAGATACTCTTCAACTACATTATTTAATCTATGAATCTCATCAATAAACAAAACATCACCTTCATCAAGGTTAGTCAATAGACCCGCTAGGTCACCTGGCTTTTCTAAGACAGGACCAGATGTCATTTTAATATCAGATTCCATTTCACTCGCTACAATATAAGATAAAGTAGTCTTACCCAATCCTGGAGGACCATGCAACAATACATGATCAAGTGCTTCTTCACGTTGTTTTGCAGCTTGGATAAATACTTTTAGGTTCGCTACAATCTTAGGTTGCCCACTAAAATCACCTAATGATTTGGGGCGTAATGCCTTATCTACTTGCTTATCATCGCTAGTAAATTGAGATTCTGATGGATCGAGATGTGGATTCAAATTATTATTACGTATTATGGAAAATGTAAATATATGGTTTTTTAGATTAGCTAACTCCGATTCATTCTTTTCAAGTAAATTTGAGCGTTTAAAAACATATTACTTGTAATGAAATGGAAGTTACTCACCTAGGAATAGGCTTCATATTAGCTTTTGTCGGATTCATCACGCCGGCCATGTTGAATATGACAACTGTACGTACCTCAATAGAGCAAGGCCGAGGACAAGGAATTTTATTTGGTGCTGGTGCTGCTACTATAAATGCTATTCATGGATTACTAGCATTTACTTTTCTTAGATACTTAGATGCAAATCCAGATATCATACTGTGGCTCAAACGCATAGGTGTTGCAATCTTAATCACTTTGGCGTTCTTTTTCTATGAAAAATCAAAAAAAGTTATTGCCACAAAGGATAGAAAAGGAAACATGCCAGCATATTTCGAAGGGCTCATTATGTCATCTATCAATATGCTAGGTCTTCCTTATTACTTTACAGTTGCATTGTTACTTGACACACAATCATATATCTCTGCTACTGCCCCCTATGTGTATTATATGGCAATAGGAGTATTCTTAG
Source organism: uncultured Saprospirales bacterium (assembly GCA_913061325.1). Lineage (GTDB taxonomy): Bacteria > Bacteroidota > Bacteroidia > Chitinophagales > Saprospiraceae > CAJXUU01. Next base: position 2,097 of record CAJXUU010000049.1, read on the forward strand.
GTGGCATAGCTATGTTTGCAATATATTCGATCGCTGCAGAGACGATAGCAAGGAAATCAGAGTATGTCACAAAGAATATCAACCTTATACTTTCTGGGATATTTGCGATTTTGGCTTTGATCGTATTGATAAATTTATTCGTGGGTTAATAAAACCCATTATTTGTAATGTAAAACCCCCAATTTTATTCGTTGTAATCAATGGTTTATTTTCAATTAATAATCCGTTTGCTCCGTTAATTGCATTAGCAAGGAAGCAAACCTATTGCTCTCCGGATTCTATCAATAGTAGAAGTCAACTGTGGAGTAATCATGTCACATATCAAATAATAGATAAACCTCAACGAATAATAGAATGCTACTCCACCTCCTGTGAAACTCCTTCATATTTGTATCATAACAATTAAGAAATTATGAAAACGATACTAGAAGACTTCAACAGAAAAACGGACAATAGATTTGTATATGCAATCGGAGTATTTTGTCTTTTGAGCATGTGCTTATCTCAGTTTCCAGAAAGAAAAAAGAAACCTAAATTCGTAAAAACGGATATCGCAATGGTATCTAATTTAGGAAACACCATTGACATTGTTCAATTACCGAATTATAAATAAACACAAATAGTCAATCATATAGATGGATCAATTACAAATACATTATTTCAAATTATAAAACCCAGAATTATGACTTATCAAGTAAAAATGCAAAGACAAAAGACAGTAGCAAAAATCACTAAGAAAGCTATCGCAGCAATTTTAATGCTTCTATTCTACACACAAATGTGGGGATCAGGACAACCACTATTCACAGAAGGAGCCCAACTATTCGTTATGGCTAACTCTGGACTTACACTAAGAGCCGAACCAAATTCTCAATCAGAATCACTTGGTGTGCTTGATTTTGGTTTCAGCGTACTAGTCCTTACTCAACCTGATAGTATAGACACTTACGAAAAAATAGAATGGGTAGAAGGCAATTGGGTATATGTAGAACATGAAGGAGTGACAGGATATATGTTTGATGGTTACCTTTCTGACCTACCGCTACCTTTATATGATTTCGAAAAATGTCAATTAGATATGGATTTGATCTACCCTTTGGAGTCATGGACTGGAGTAAATCTTGGACTAGACCATACAGATACGTTGAATGCAGGCACATTAAGAAAAATCACTTCTTACTTCGAGGCAGGAGATAAAATGATCCAAACTCACAAAAATGATGAATATAAGGTTGAGCTATATCTTAAGGATATTAGAGTAATGGATGCGTATCACTTGCTATTAAGTATGTTAGATGGCAAACAGGCAATCAGTACATTCAAAGACATGTCAACATTCATCGAAGATAATAATGATGAGCTTTATAAGATAGTGATTGATATTGATAATCCAATTTGGATCAGGAAATTAAAAAATGGAGATATAAAAATAACTGTCAAGACACTTAATTACTTGTGTGCACTTTAGACAAAAACTAAGATTAGGCGATTTTTAATAACTTTCAATGTGAAGCCTCGGAGATGTATATCTCTGGGGCGGATTTTATTATAGCATTTTGCATCTAAATTGTATAAATAACCATAAAATTCCAATTTTTAACATAAGTACCCATTTTCATTAAAAATATTTTCCTCGACATTGGGAAACACAAAATCATCATACACATCTATATTTCAACGTTTTATATTACATTACTTAAAGTAAGTTATCATATCAGAAAATAAAAATATGAAGAAATAACATATTGCGCTTTTAAGTAATATGTTTTATGCTATATTTGTGCCAACAACAATAAGTTATGAGGAACTAAAGAGTTTTTCAATTTTGAGATCCGTTTTGAAAACTATATACGTGTCCGCCAAAAAAGAATAATTGTAATGAGAGGCCTTCCAAAAACCGATTTATTATGTTGTTCCGGTAGGGTATTATAATATTGTGACCAAATGTAGTGTGCCCACAGAATACGTGTGTAGTTTTCTTTCTCAAATTTAAACACTCAAACCACTCTTCTATTTGTTGGATGAACCCTTTTTAGAAATAATTATAGCTGCAGAGCTTTTTGCTCTGTAGCTATTTTCTATTATAGCTACTTCATTTAAATTTGAGATTAAACTATCAATCTCATTTTCATGATAGTGATTGGCTAAAATCCAAACTTTTTCTTCTTGGATCAACCTACTTAAAGCTTTAGATTTAATATCAGTATTGTATTCAGATGGTAACATTGAACCAACTTTCAAGTTCTTGTAATTCTCATCGTAAATGGTATAATATTCGTATGCTGGCACTGCATGTTGCGAGCAAATTATATCTCTTTCATGTTCAGCATGATTAGATATATACAGTAAAGCTGATCTATTATCCTCATGTTCGAATGAATCAAATATGTATTTGAATGATTGTTTTTCATAAAACCCTACAGTTAGGCCTAAAAGAATAACTCCAAAAATCACTTTAGAAAAGTTAGCTTTCTTTGGCAATGCATTTTGATAATAATATTCGACTCCCATCATAACCAAAAGGATAGATATAGGCAGGGAGAACAACATCAACCGTTCGAGGATAGAATACTTACCAAATAAAGATGCACCAAAGGCACCAACTATTGGTAATACTAAAAGTATTATTTCATATCTCTTTTGTTTTATAGATATGAAAATCGATGTTACTATAGATAATAAGACAGCAGCAATAGCTAAACCAGATTTACCAACTAACATTCTAGCTTGTCCTACAATCAAACCAAAATCATGGAATAATGAGTCTAGGTCATAGAACTTTCCTTCGAGAAAAAAACTATTATGGAAGTCTTGCATATGACTACTTCCTATAGTCGATCTTAACATGATCACATAGTTTGCTATAAAGCTAAGCCCTACAAAGCCTATCACCCATAATAATGGCACAATTGAGCTCCTTTTCTTAAGGTGACTTATCGCAAAATATACCAAAGCTGAAATCAAAACAAAAATAGAAGGCATACTGAGCCAAATAACTAATGCTCCGCCAAGTGCTAGTTTCCACCAATTTTTTTTATTGATTTTTCCAACTTTAATTACAAACCATATAATCAACAATGTGGCAAAAACATCGATCATGTACTGCTTATATTCAGTAGCATAACGTGCGACTAATTGATGGGTTCCAAACCAGAATAATGCCATTATATGAAAAGGAGACTTAAGGACTTTCTTAGAAATGTCAGCAAATAAAAACAACGATGCGATTCCTGCTAAGAGTGGCAATAATCGAAGAGAATAATGAGAGATACCAATTACTAACGTAAAAAACTTACTTCCCCATAAGAATAACAAAGGTGCACTTTGCTCATAATTAAGAGGATTGATAAGCTCTACAAAAGAACGTTCTCCAATGTTTCTAGCAACATTTAGACTATCGAGTAATAATGATCGATCCTGAACAAATAAGATCAAACAAAGAACAACAGAAATAAATAATACTATTCTCTCAATCCACTTGTATCTTTCTTGATCCAACAATGTTTAGTCTACCTTTAGTATAAATGGAAGTCTTGCTTGAGGTGTTCTATCCAATATCAAGTTTTTCACTTCTCTATATTGTCTTACCATCTCTAAATCAGATTTATCAATGTTAATTCCTAACGAAGCTTGTACATTATTCGTTTCTGAGATTCCTTTAACAACTTGATCTAGGAATGTCTCTTTTATCGTTGGGTATTCTTTGGTTTTGAAATCTTCGATACCCGCCATTTCACCTGCTAGTTTAATAGCATCATCAATACCACCAATAACATCTACAAGACCTAGATCTAACGCTTTAGTTCCTGTCCAAACTCTTCCTTGTGCTACCTCATGCACTTCGTCTCTAGTCATTCCTCTTCCTTGCCCCACTCTACTTAGAAATTGCTCATAAATATCGTCTGTGCCTTTCTGAAGTAATTCTTTTTCAAAATCATTAAGATCTTTAGTCGTAGATAACCCGACTGCCATAGGATGCGTTTTCACTTCATCAAAATTAATTCCAAGCTTATCATTCATGAGTTCTGTCAGATTAGGAAACATCATAAACACACCGATAGAACCAGTAAGGCAATTAGGTGCAGAAACAATGGTGTCAGCTCCAGCTGCAATATAGTACCCTCCTGATGCCGCGTAATCACCAAAAGATGCTACTACAGGTTTACCGGCTGCTTTTATATTTTCTATCGCCCTCCATATGATATCAGATGTAATACTACTTCCTCCGCCACTGTTTACTCTTAGCACCATGGCTTTGATATCATCATCATTTTTTATCTTCTCTAATATTTTAAGGTACTTAGCTTCACTTATAGATCCCTTTGTATCCGTACCGTAGGAAATTGTCCCTTCAGCATATACAATTGCTATTTTCTCTTTTGCCTTTGATCCTTTCGGTAAAGTAACTGCAGCATTATAATCTGAAAGAGATTTTAATTTTATCTTTTTATCCGCTTTGATCTCAAGTTCTCTTCTTAGAGTAGATTCTACTTCGTCCCAATAAACAATCTTATCAACTAGTCCTGCCTCCAAAGAAGACTTAGCGTCTCTACCTTTGTAGTCTGTCATTATTTGATCTAATTCGTCAGATGACATGTTACGAGAAGCAGATACTAGATCCTTATATTGATCAACCATGCTCGTCAAAAATTCTCTCGTTTGAATCTTATTTGGCTCACTCATTTCTGTTCTACGGAATGGCTCCGTAGCACTTTTGAAGTTACCTGCATAAAATACATTCATCTTGACACCCACCTTATCCATTGCATTTTTAAAAAATGGAATCATAGTGGCAAAACCTTTTACATCCACCATACCGTTAGGGTTTAGGAAAACAGAATCGGCAACTGAACCTAAAAAGTATCCTGACTGACTATAGAAATCAGCATAGGAATAAACGAATTTTCCTGATTCTTTGAATTTTAATAAAGCTTCTCTAATAGACGCTACCGTAGCTTGTCCAGCATTTACTCCACCTCCTTTAATCAATATTCCTTTCACTTTATCATCTGTTGCAGCATACTCTAATAAAGCTACGATACTGTTCAATCCTATTTTATCAACTTGTTCAAAACTCATCGGACTTGATTCTACGTTGCCAGACTTTTCAGGAATGAAAGATGAAAAATTCAACTCAAGAACAGTGTTTTTTGGCACTATAGGCTTGTTTCCTGCCATGCTTCCAAGGAAACCTACAAAGAATAGTCCCATAAGAGCAATCGCTGCAAAAACGCCCAAACAAGATGCTGTAAAAAACTTAAAAAATTGCTTCATTACTTTATTATTAGATTCGTAAATATAACGCTATAAAGAATATACAGTTTCAAATTATGGACTAAGACCAGTTATGCAAGGACAAAGAGCCAATTAGAACTACAATTTAGTATTCAATTATAAAATCTAAATAGTCAAATATATTGCCAATAATAAATATTTGGGGAATCACAGGAATCACTCTAGGGTTGGATGCTGGATATAAATTTTCAATTTTCAACACAGAATCTAATATTTACTAAGGCAAGATTCTGGATCATTTAATTGCTTCTTTATTTTTAAGAAGAAAAAAAACGATAAGGAAGCTAATTAACATTAATATTCCACCAAGTAAAAATGGTGCACCGGCAAATTGAAAAGGTGCTTTCTCTGAAGTGAAATAAAAGAATATCTGTGTCATCATTATAGGCCCGATGATAGTTGCAAGACTGATTAAACTCGTAAGTCCACCTTGTAATTCACCTTGCTCTTTAGGAGAAACTTTACTTACCATAAAAGCTTGAAGATTGGGCATAGCAATACCACCAAAAGCATATGGAATCAAAAACACAAACATCATCCAAGTTGTACTTGCTACAGAAAATAAAAACATCCCAATAGTATAAAGACCAAATCCGACTATTATACTCCTTCCAACGCCAATAATATCAGCAGCTTTTTGAGCGGCCATCGCTTGTACTATTCCAACTAATGCACCTACCACGGCCAATGAGAGACCAATCATTCCTTCACTCCAATTAAATTTGTAAATGGTGAAGTATGTCCAATTACTTTGGATAGCATGCGAACCAAGATTAATAATAAAAAAGGCCAACAACAGATAACCAATACTTTTATACGAGCCAATCTTCTTAAGAGTACTAATAGGGTTCGCTTTCTTCCATTCAAGTTTCCTTCTATTTTCTAGTGGCAAAGATTCCGGCAAAATAAAATATCCATACAGTAGATTGATGAAAGTCAACGCTGCAGCAACATAAAAAGGAACCCGAAGACCAATCTCTCCTAATACCCCTCCCATTAATGGCCCAATAATAAATCCTACCCCAAAGGCCGCTCCCAACATTCCGAAATTTTTAGACCTATTTTCATCTGTACTCACGTCCGCTATGTATGAGTTGGCTGTAGAAAAACTAGCTCCAAAAAATCCTGCTATCAATCGTCCTATAACTAACCAAACAAATGTTGGAGCTATGGCCAGTAGCAGATAATCAACCACAAAGCCAAAAAGGGATAATAGAATAATCGGACGGCGACCATATTGATCACTCAAATTCCCCATAAAAGGTGAAAACAAAAATTGAGTGATCGCAAAAGCAAATAAAAGATAGCCTCCGTAAACAGCGGCTTCATTCGCGTTTATACCCTTCATTTCTTCAAGTAACCCAGGAAGCACTGGTATGATAATACCAAAGCCAATTATATCTAAAAGAACTGTGATAAAAATGAAGTTAACAGCGGCTTTTCGGACCTTAGTCATATAGAATAATTTCAATTGCAAAACTAATGATAATAATCACAAAGAAGTGATTTGGGATCTAAGGTTAAGTAGAATTTGAAAGGGCTCAATTAACAAGAATGCAAACATATAAATCAACCATATATTCTTAAATCACTTCAATCGTATTTCACCAAATATATCTAAAGATTAGTACCCTTACTACAATCCAAAACACAACTATTTTTTGACTATTCGACAAATAACTTTCTCCATTAATTTCCAGCCAATAGACTCCTTTGGGGAACGCCTGGCCTGCTCATCCAATATTTTGATATTTAGTCCATGGTGAAAACATTCTCTTTGCTCTAGTATTTTGACCCCATTATAATTATACATATTAATACTTACTTCAATCTCTCTTTCAGATTCAAAAGTTACTTTGGCGAACCCTCTAGTTGGGTTTGGAAAGACTACACAACTAACTTCATTAATAAATGGAGAATCAACGTTGGGTAGGTGAGTAAATTACAGATTAAAAAGTAGTGATGTCCGCTTAAATTTTAGAAATTCTGATTTTCTTTGATGCAAATACTCGATTGTCTCTGTTTATCGAAGGATACAACTTCTATTTCCTTTCACCAGACAGCAGAAATTTAATTTCAAAAATAGAACCCCCTCCCTAATTTTGGAGCTTAAGCCGAATTTCGGCTATCCGATAAAAAAGCATTTTTAACACCGAATTATCCAATTTATTAGAGCTTTTTAAGATTTATGACTACTTCTAGGCGTATTTAGTTGAAATTTTGAAATTCGGCTGTCCTGTAAATATTTGATCTCAGTATCTCTATCGGACACCACTAATTAAAAAGAGATAAATATTTCAATTCTCAATTTCTATACTCTTTTTCGACTAAGTCTGTTATGGTTGAATGATTTCCTATTTATATGTTTTCAACATCTATTATTTCGTCTCAATTTATTTTACACAGTATTATGTTATGATTAAAATCACATAGGTAACTATATTTTAAATTGACTCTTGTGTACCAAAACCATAATAACGCTATATCAAAAGGTGAATCATTTTTCGTAACTGCTCTCTAATAACTTTAAATTTTGCCAGATAACAAATCAAATTGTTTAAAGAAATAAAAAAATCGTATTTTGATTGAATATATTCGTTTTTTGTCTTAGTGTAGTATAATTATTAATTCGCAATATGAAAGGAATAATATTTACCGAATTCTTAGAAATGGTGGAAAATAAATTTGGCTATGAAATGGTCGACACCATTATTGAGGAATCAGAACTGCCGTCAAACGGCATATATACATCAATAGGTACTTATCACCATAGTGAGGTTGTACGGCTACTCGGCAACCTATCTAAGAGGTCAGGAATTGATTCTCAAGTATTGTTGAAAGCTTTTGGAGAATATCTATTTAATGCATTTCTAAAATCTTACCCTCAGCTTTTTAGTGCTGTAGACAATCCATTCGATTTTTTAATTTCAATAGATAGTCACATTCATGGAGAGGTATTGAAACTATATCCTGATGCAATATTGCCAAAATTCGACACTAGGCATCTTGAAGATGGTAGTTTAGAAATGACATATAGAAGCGAAAGAAAAATGGCCGTTTTAGCTGAAAGTTTAATAGAAAAATCTATTGCGCATTACAATACATCTCACATCATAGAGAAAGAAATTATAAGTAATGACGGATCAATAGTTAAATTCACGATAAAGGAACCCTAGTATGGATAAGATATCACTCTTAAAGAAAAAACTAGAAAGGGAAAAGCTAGCAAGAAAACAGGCAGAGTCAATTCTTGAACATAAAGCTTATGAACTATTCAAAGCTAATGAATCGTTACGCGAACTAAACCAAAATCTTGAAAGTGAAATTGCAATACGAACGAAATCCCTAGCAGTAAGTGAAGAGCAATACAGGACAGTAATAGAAAAAGCAAGAGATATTATTTACAGGATCGACGACGAAGGGTATTTTCTATTTATCAATAAAATAGGGATTAAGAGGTTTGGTTATACTGAAGAAGAAATAATTGGTCGAAGATACACTGAATTTATTCCTGAAGAAGATCTAGAATCTGAATTTAAGTACTATACCGAGGTGCGAGATTCAGAAATATCCACAGATTATCACGAATTTAGGATTGTATCGAAAAGCGGAGACGTTTTTTGGGTAGGTCAAAATGTAAATAGAATTATTGATTCGGAAGGTACAGTTTATTTCACCGCTGTAGCTAGAGATATTACTCAGAGAAAGGCAACTGAACTGGCACTTGCGGAAGCAAAAATTGAATTGCAAAAAAGTGAAATTAAATATAGGAGTATCATCGAAAACATGGAATTAGGCCTCTTGGAAGTCGATAATAAAGGTAACATATTAAGAGTCTACGACAGATTTAATATGATGTTAGGTTATAAAGGAGATGAATTGGTAGGCAAAAATGCAAATGCTGTACTTTTAGTTGAAGAGTTCAAACAAACAATTGAAATTGAATATAAAAAAAGACTCAAAGGAGAATCTGGTGTTTATGAAATGAAAATTAAAAAGAAAGATGGTTCTGAAATTTGGGTAATTATTAGCGGTGCACCATTTTACAACGAAAAAGGAGTTGTAATAGGATCAATCGGGGTTCACTATGATATTACAGATAGAAAAGAACTACAAACTCAACTAGAAATAGCAAGAAGTAAAGCCGTAAAAGCGCAACAAGCGGAGAAAGCATTCTTAGCAAATATGAGTCATGAAATTCGAACTCCTCTAAATGCTATCATCGGTATGAGTCATCTTTTGATGGATACTCAATTAGATGAAGAACAAACTGATTTTATCGATACGTTGAATAATTCTGCATCAATTTTAAAAACCCTTATTTCCGACATATTAGATATCTCTAAGATCGATGCGGGTTCTCTAGAGGTACAAAACAAGCCGTTTGATATTAGAACACTTGGTGAAAAACTTGTTAATACATTTAAAAAACAGGATCAAGACGGTGATGTAGAATTTAAATATTCATGTGATCCAAATATCCAATTTTCATTAAGTTCTGATCCTCAACTAATCAATCAGGTCCTTATCAACCTATTAGGCAATGCACAAAAATTCACAAGTTCTGGATCAGTAGAATTGAACATCCATACCGTCTCTCAAAATTTGAATTCCGCTATAATTAGATTTCAGGTAAAAGATACTGGAATTGGAATATCGGAATTGGAAGTAAATCAGATATTTCAAGAATTTAAACAAGCCAACAATGAGATTAGAACAAAATTTGGTGGTAGTGGCCTAGGTTTGAGTATCTCTTATCAATTGGTAAAATTACTTGGAGGACAATTAGCTGTTTCTTCAATTCAAGATAAGGTTAGCACATTTAGTTTCGAATTGGAAATGGAAAAGTCAGAAGAATTACCTAGAATTAAAAATAAAATATCTCTTCTTAATTCACTTAATACTGAAAAAAATACAATCCTAATAGTAGAAGACAATGCTATGAATCTAAAATATATAACTTCCCTTTTTAGGAAATGGAAGATTACGCATCATGTTGCTTATGATGGGAAAGAAGCTTTCGAGCTATCACAAGAAAATGATTATGATCTCATCTTCATGGATCTACAAATGCCAATTATGGGAGGTTTTGAATCAACTCAACTCATAAGAAATTCTAAAAATAATAATTCAAAAATCCCAATTATCGCGCTAACCGCTTCTACTTTTCTAAGTAAGAAAAGGCTCGCTTTAAAGGCAGGAATGACTGATTTCTTATCAAAACCCTTTACTCCTGACCAGCTCCATGAAATCATCGGTAAATATTTGAATAGTTCTGAAAGTAAAATTGTTTCAGAAAAAGATTTTGCTTTTTCTGAATACCTTGATTCAGAATACCTGAAAGATGCTTATGGTAATGATTCGGAGTATGCCCTCGATATGTTCGAAACTTATTTAGAGATCATAGAAGATGATATCTTGCTGATAAAAGATAGTATCAGTACTAATGACCTGATAAATTTAAAAGAACAACTACATAGAATAAAACCAACATTTACTTTGGTAGGTATTAGTAAGGTAACTAAAACCATAGAAACGATCGAACCTATTTTAGATTCACTGACTAAATCAAAATTAGATCAATGGTTTAGTGAATTTGACACATTTACAAGATCAAAGACACCACTAATTATAGAAGAAATAAAAAGACTACGTTTATATAAGGAAGGAAGGAATACATCTTAAATGTATCTTATTATTCTATTCTCTATTTTGAAAATATAAGAGGTTATCTGAATAATAATCATAGAGAAAGGAAACCATATCATTCATGGAAGTATGGAATCAATTGATAGTCATACAACATCTAAGTTTTATAAAAGAACACCCACCCTACATTGTCAATCTTGATTTTCTATGGCCCCGAATTAATCTTTCTCAATATTTTTGATTTTAACACTCCACTCTTGGACTTTTTTGTTCAAATTTAAAACAATTGCAAACCAAAAGAATGTTAATACGCCCAGAACTAACACAGTTGTTATAGAAAAGAAATTTATTAAAATAAAGAATAAAACTAAAAACAAAAGAGCCAATGAGAGAATAAGAGAGGAGGTCTGTTTGTGGCTAATATCTAAAAGTAGAATAAGATGATGAATATGGTTTTTATCCGCTTTAAATGGAGAGTGTCCATTCATAATTCGACTAAAATAGACCCTTAATGAATCCAACACAGGGAGAAGAAAAATACCAATCACAACTATCAAGATCATTGGTTGATTGCTGGTTACAAGTGCATTTGACTTTTCTATAATATTTATACCTGAAACAACTAATACAAAACCCATAAAAAGTGCCCCCCCATCTCCTAAGAATATTTTGTCCTTACTTAGATTAAATCTCAAAAAGCCAAGTGTCGCCCCAATTAAAGCGACAAAAAGAATTAAGTATACATAATCAGAAAGTATAAAAGATAATATTGATAATATTGAAAACCCCACTATACCAAACCCTCCTGCTAAACCGTCGATACCGTCCATCAGGTTAAAAGCATTGACTACACCTGTAACAATTATTAAAGTAAAGAAATATTGCCATATAATAGAAATCTCATGAATACCAAAAATACCATAAAATGAGGTAATTCTATTTCCCGTAGAAGCTATGGCAAATGCACATCCTAATTGAATTATTAAGCGATAGATTGGATTAACATCCATTCTATCATCTATTAAGCCTGTAAACATTAATACTATACCTGCGCCTAATGTAACGGCAACTTCCAAAACACCTGATATAAAGGTACTACTTATGAGAAGAGCCAACATTGCAGATAAAACTATTGCTATGCCCCCAACTAATGGAACTGGTTTAGTATGTATTTTACGATAATTGGGCTTATCGACTAGTCCAATTCGAATTGCTATTTTTTTTAATACAGGAATAAATATCAAGGTCAGCGTCAATGCCATGGTACACGTTAATAATAATTCAGAAAATAAGTTCATAATTTATTTTTTATCTATTTCTCGAAAAATAAGTTTTGAAATTTTAAATGTGCTGCACTATTTTCCAATAGGATCGTCTCCCTAATATTAGCAATATGAGGTAATACCCTATCTTTTTTACTAGATACAAAAACCTCTTTCAAGTAAAAGTCATACTTTTCAGCAATTACTTTCCATACGTATCTTCGCGTAGCAATTTCTTTCATTGCTATAGATAATGCATTGAGCTTAAGCATGCCAACGGTCTCAACAATAGACTTCAGCTCCTTTGAGTCTTTAAAGTAGAGCGCTTGACCTTCAGTAGTAGTCTTATTATAAGACACTCCAAAGGCTATTACCGGAAGCTCTAAATACATAGCTTCAACTAAAGAAGGATTGGTTCCCCCTGCAGAGTGCCCATGTATATAGACCAATGAGTTACCTCTGACCATATCCAATGTTCTTTGGTTGTAAATTGGATCTAACATTATAATATTTGTGAATGATTCATATTGATCTCTAAGGGTTCTTCCATATGCGCTATTGTACCAATTACCAATCATAACAATTACGTGTTTAGGTAAATTTGAAAATGCCTTCAGTACTTCATGAACATTGTTTTCAGGTTCAATTCTACAAACTTTACAAGCATACGGCATCTTTAGAAATGGATATTTTTTTTTGTCCTCATCTTCTGGTTTCACAAATAAAGTGTGATCGGCTCCATATTCTATAATCCTACTTAAGCTTCCATATCTATAAGCAGTATAATCTTGTATAGATTCGTTGTCAGAAATATCGATATCCGAATATTTAACAGCAATCTTTTCTGCCCACCATAAATAACATTTTGCTAATAGATTCCACTTATCCCTTTTCCATTCAATACCATCAATTGAAATGATGACTTTTTTATTTGTAAATAACTTTACAAAGGGTAAAATCCATGCTCCCGCTACTCCAAGAATAAGTAAAACGTCAGCAAAAAATAAAGAATGTAAGATGGAATAAGAATCATATATGATACTTTGGACCCCATTGGCATTGAACGGCAAATAGACTAATTTAGCATTTAAGTACTTTTCTTTACGATCCTCGGCTTTGTATCTATTTTTAGAACAATACACTGTTATGTCATACTCTTCACCCAAATTTCTGACTAGATGGTCTGTCAATGTTTCAAATCCACCATAATTTGCAGGTAACCCAACAGTTCCGATTACTGCAACTTTCTTTTTTTTATTAATCATTATATTGAATTTTTAAATTATTAGTAAGTATCAAAGATTCCGTAGATCCAGATTTTATTATTTCTAAGCTTTTACTCACAAAAAGGTCTTCGTTGAAGCTTCCTATCTTTTGTAGCGCACTATTTCTCATCTGAGTATATAAATTACGATTTTCAAGTATATCAGTTACCCTTTTTGAAACATCACTCAGATTTCTGCTGTTTGCAAAAAAACCATTTATTCCATCTTCTACCAATTCCGTCACTCCGCCCACAGGAGGCACAACTACAGGTAACCCATAAGCCATTGCCTCTATAATAGTAAGTCCAAAAGTTTCTACCCACTGATCAGGCCGAGAAAGATTGAGCACCACATCTGCCCATAAAAAATATGGATGCAGATTTGTTTGAGTAGAAAATATTTTAAGGTTTTGCGGTAGCGTTTGCAATGAAAAAAATTGATCAACCTCTTTTTGAGATGCATTTACGACCAGTTTAAAATGATATTTTTTGTGAATACCAGCCAATTCTACAAACTCATATACTCCTTTATTCCCTTTAAGAGAACACACCATAAGAACATTTCTATACGAAATCGAATCCTTTCGTTTTGATGAAGCGACATTCAAAAAATCATTCTCAATAGCATTATGAAGGATATATTTCTTTTTGCAACTTAACTTTTCTTGTTGCGCTAAGAATTTAGAAACATATATCACCTCATCAGATGAAAGGCTTACCATACCAAAAAGCATTTTTTTCAATATCAATGGCTTTATACTCGTCTCGTGAATATGATAGATAATTCTACATCGTTTTGCTAACCCCAAAAAGGCAGCTCCAAACGGCAATACAGTATTGATATAAATGAGGTCTTCTTTATTTACAACAAAAAGTAGTTTTTTAAATAGCAAAAATTGACTCCATAATAAAAATAAAAGCTTTAAAAATTTGTTGGCGCCCAATCTGTACCAGAAATATTCATAATCCACTCCAGTAATCTCTGACAAAAAACCCTTTCTCCCTATGCATGTCACTACCGTTACTTTGTGTCCCTCTTTCACCCAACCTTTTATAGATTGCATTAATACTTTAGGGCTTCCGCTATAATCATTGAACAAGTGAAATGTATAAATTCTCATAATTAAAACGTTTTATAAATTGATTGAAATTGTTCTCCTCTTTTATTCCAGTTAAAATTATGTTCGAATTGTTGCCGTGCACTTTTACTCATTCTTGCAAGTAGAAAAGGATTTTCAAAAAGTTTTGAAATACCTAGACTAAGTTCCTTAACCGTTGAGTTATAATCTTGCTCAGGAACTGAGAAACCACAATTTTCATCAATGAATTCTCCTGGTCCACAGTTATCTAAGCAAATCACTGGCAAGCCAAAAGACAGTGCTTCTGCAACTACCATACCCGCTCCCTCATGCGAAGGAAAAAGGAAAACAGAAACGTGATTATACATCTCCAAAAGTTCGGAGCGTTCTATCCAATCTATAAATTTGACGTATTGGCTAATAGTTTTCTCCTTTGCTAAATTTTGAAGAAATAGCTTTTCAGGACCACTTCCAACAATAACAAGTTCACAACTTTTTTTTTCTATTTCACTTCTATGCTCAAGAAATTTTGCAAAAGCAGAAATACTTAAATCAAAACCTTTTAATGGTACTAGCCTTCCTACTGAAATAAGTTTAAACTTATCATTATGTGAATTTTGATTATATCCATAGTCTTCTGTAGCGACAGATGGAATAATACTATAGTCCTTATTCGAAAGTGAAATAACTTCGGCTACACTAGAGTTCATGCATAAAATATGATTTGCTTTTGCAATGCATTGATTCAGGCTTCTAGAGTATTTCCAAAAAAGTTTTTTTATACTCCATGTTAATCTATTTTTTATAAAATATCCTCTTTTGTAAGGTTTTAAATATTGAGCGGGAATTAATGGGTGATGCCCAATTGGTCCCCAGACAAAAGGTAGACCAAGTTTATATAAATACGATGGAGTCCAATCATTGTGGAAATTCAAATTATGAACGATATCACATTTCACTTTTTGCTTTCTGACAAGTGATGGAATTGCTCTTTGCCACATCCAATAATAAAGCATTGCTCCCCTACTCTTCTTCTTCCAAAATCGCATCCAAAAAGGGAGGTCAAAATAGAGAAACTGTATATTTCCATAGATAGAATCTGGATTCTCTAACCTAAATTTTTCTATTTGCGATTGATTATTCTCTCTCGTTATAGCGATTACATTGTTGAATCTAGCGATCTGGCAAATTGCATTCCAACCCATTCCATCTTCTGATCCTTTGTATGGATTAACTGCATATGCTGTAGCTAATATTGTTTTTATTTTATCCATTTCTTCTC
Source organism: uncultured Saprospirales bacterium (assembly GCA_913061325.1). Classification (GTDB taxonomy): domain Bacteria; phylum Bacteroidota; class Bacteroidia; order Chitinophagales; family Saprospiraceae; genus CAJXUU01. The sequence continues at coordinate 17,928 of CAJXUU010000049.1, forward strand.
TTTATCATTTTTGCAGGCACACCCGCTATTATACTATTGCTAGGGAATGATTTAGTGACTACCGCTCCAGCTGCTATTATGCATCCTGCACCGATTTCTACACCATCGAGAACTGTTGCTTTACTGCCAATCCAGCAATTGTTTCCAATCTTTATACCTTGGTGGGTAACACCTTGCATGCGAATTGGCACTTCAATTATAGAGTAATTGTGATTTTCAGGATGACAACTAAAGTATTGGCCTACTATACAATCATTTCCAATTTCAAGTGTTCCACCTCCTCCAAGATATGCGAATTCACCGATTCCAACATTATTACCAATTTTGATAAATCCATTAAGATTATTGAAAGAGGTAGATACAACGAGTCTACTGTAATCACCAATGCTAACATTATCTCCAATATCAATTCCCTTTTTTGATAATGAGCTTATAAAGACACCATTGCCCAATTTTAAAAACTTCCCCCATTTAATTTTAGAAAGGTTAAAAAACCGAACCCCTGATTTAAACATTGCGCCTTTAGGGTTTCTGAAATAAAACAACACACCTAAACCTCTTATTATATTTGTCATAGTAACCCACACAAACTTTAATAAAGCATAATTACTTAATTCACTATCAAACTGAAACCTAGGGTTTCGTACACGTATCAAATTTTGAATAATTGACTTCATATTGCATAAGAGTTTAGACAATCCACTCGATTAACGACCCTAGTCAATGTAGTATTCAAATCAATATTTTCAATTGATATATACCGGTTAAGTGAATCTCTTTCATTTAATTCTTCAAAAAGGCTCTTATACTTTGCTGTTAATTTTTCAATGGTTTTTGAATCCAATTCCTTTTTACGTGAACGAATTAATTTAGGATCTGCGTAAAGGAAAAAATTAAGATTAGGTTTCAATAAAAGGCTGTACCCAGCTCGAGTAAAAAAAGAAGGCAACTTAATATTACTTCGTTTACTATCATTGATGAAATCAAAATAATACCTATCATATAGCACTACAAAACCACGTAATTTGTATTTTATAAATACCACAAATTGCCCAAAAACATAATCTATATAATAATAGCTAAATCTTAAAAAAGAAGATAAAATACTTGAGTTTCTTCCTTGCCGAGGCAATCGTAAAGCTGCCTCTGATTCTGCTACTTTTTTACCTTTTGTCCAAGCACTTAAAATAGGTAGTATAGAAGGTCGATGCCTAATTACAACGACCCTTCTCCTAAGTTTTTTCTCAATAATATATTTTACCTCCTCAATAATTGTAGATTTTCCAGCACCATCAACGCCACTGAAAGTAATAATCATTCCCGGTCTATTCAATGCCTCTTTTACTGTATCAATAAGAAATAAAAAACCATTCTTTATTCTTTGTAACTCGCTGTTAATTGGCTGATTATTCAACATTTTCATCAACGCCCCTCTTTTTAATTGATCGTCAATAGCTATTTGATAAACTTTTTGATCAAAGGAATTTTTACTAGTTTTGAGAGTTTTGGTAAATTTTAAATACTTCAAAGGAGCAGCTACTCCATTCGAAATATAAAATAAACTGATGAATCGACCAAGGTCTTCGTCACGTGATATTTTTACTTGAAAATCATTTAGCACAGCTCTTTGAATCAATGTCTGAACCTCCATCAGGACTATAGATTTGCGCCTTAACTCCCAAATAAGATCAATAGAAAGTTGACTACCATCTTTGCAAATTAATTCCAATACCATCATATAAGATTTATTAATCATCTTACACTTTAGCACCAATGGATGAGTTTTCAGATAAGAAAAAACCACTTTTGATGTTTTTTGATCTACACATAAGTCCGCATCAGATAAATCAGGTAATCGTTCGGGATTAACGTCTGGAAATTTCAAAGCTGCGTAAGGTTTATTTAGCAAGAAATCGAATACATCCATAAGTAATAATGAACGATGTTTCACTAAATTGGCAAGCGTGCTGCTAACAGCTTCATTCCAGGTTTTTAAAGACCAATGAATTTGTTCATGCCAATCCTTTTGTTTTTGAAAGATATTCAAAGAAAAAATAATGTTTGATATCAAATATAATCTCAGGTACAGCCTCTTATCAGTTGCTTTCGCATTTGATAATACTCCAAGAGCTATCTTGTCAAACTTTTTATTTATTTCTTTTTCAATTTCAGCCCAAGGTTTGCGATCTATTAAGATTCCGTTTTGGATTATAAAATGCAACGCATCAAATCCAAATGGCATTTGTTCCTTATAGAGTTCCCAATCATAAATATGAAGCCTTCCATTAGTTTCAAACATATTCCAAGGAGTAAAATCACCATGGCAACAAGATGTCTCTATAATAGCCGAGTCATTAATCAAATCCATCAAAAAAGAAACTTTCTTTAACAAGCCTTTTGGAATACGTATATCCTCAATCAACTTTAGGTTTTCTAAATCAATTTTCAATTGTTTCCAAACAGTTAAACTTCCAATTGTATTGAATTGAGAAGAACTCTCATTCAATTCCTTCAATGCTTTAATATGTATAGGAGATAGGGATGTATTTCTTTTTCCCCCAATAGAAATATCAGTAACTTCTACGTGATTCTTACCCGACTGAATCAGTTTTGGATAAACAAATGACTTAGTTTGAATACTATCAAGATGACTCAGTGTCTCTGTTTCGTTTTTGATTAACGAATTAGATTTGCTATTTAATCCGATTTTAAAAAAGGAGTTCCCTTCCTCAGTTTCTTTATAAACCATAACCTTTCGATTTGGGCCAGAAGTACCTGTAAAAATAGCCCAGTTATTTTTCGTATAATCAATGAGTGACAATTCATTTGTTTGACTGAGAGAACCATGGATATTTTTGAAAACATATTTTTGAAGATTCAACAAAAAAACCAATCTAATCACCAATGCAATAATCCTTGACTTGTAGGAGGTGATAGAATAGAATTTAAGAAAAAGCGGTTTTTTCAATTGGGATGGCCACATCCACCTTACCGATCCATCAGGACTATTTATATATTGAACATTAGTAACCAAAACATCTTCACTCCTAGGACCTCTAGAATAAGTTAGGTTTAAGCTTTTAAAAATTGTTACTAAATTTTTCATTTATCTTTATTTGATTATACATATAACATCTTCGTGCCACTAGCCTAACAACATGGCATACAACAACTTATGACAATTCAAATATTATTAACATCCAACAGGTAGATCATTTTCCATTTTATGGAATCTTCAGGCTAGAGATCAATCGACTAATAAATCGGGCCTTTTGTTCTTTAGATGTATTTTCTGTCTTCTTGTCAGAAATGGTTTCTGTTCAAAAGCGATATAAATAATTACGAGCTGATAAAAAAGGATTCCATAATTTGACTCCCCAAATATTCCGAATTCTGTAAATGAATTTATCATCATAGGAATAAGCAGGCTGTATAGCATTAGTTTTTTTTCCTTTGGTTCTTTGGCTATCGCTTTAAAAGTAAATAACATCTGAAAAACAATAATGGTAAGCCCAATAAAACCCAAATTCATTAATACCTGCATGAAGGTATTATGGGTCATTTTACCGCGATAAGTATGTGTACTTTGAAAATATTCTTTATAATCAATACGCATAAAACCGAAACCAAGAAGAGGTTCTCTTGGTAAGTCCTCGTTAATTAATGCTTTCCAGAAAGGTAGCCTTCCAGTCATACTCATAACCTCTTCAATCCTTTCACTATCCCCTCCTTTCAATATAACTTTAAAAATTGCGACAGGCGTTATCAAAAGCATTCCCATGACCAATAAGGCTTTCATTTTAACATTAGTCGATTGCTTAATATGAAAAACAATAATCAACAATACTCCGATCAACGATGACCTTGAACCAGTAGCGTACAATCCATAAAATAGAAGCAATAATTTAAAAATAGTCCACCACTTATGATGCTTTCTATAAAGATCAAATATTAAACCAGCAATACCTATACCAGCTAGCATTCCCAGCTCATTAGGGTTCATCAAATATCCTCCAAGCCTAGCCTCTTCTCCTCCGTGAGTGAGTCGAAAAAAAACATCCGGCATAATCCACATACCAGCAACAAAAATTAGAATAAGAACAAAAACTGAATTACCCAATAGGTTGTACAATCGTATTGAATGTCCATGAAAATATTCATCCAACAAATACAAACACTTAACAAAGAAATAGCAAAACACTAATGTTTGAGCAGTCATAAACCACTGTAAAATGCTATAGCCTGCATTCGTACTCCACATAAAAGAAACAAATCCTAAAGCGAGATAAACAATGTATAATAAAGGGGAGAAAATATTTTTCCATTTTAAAGAATCAACGGATCCGTAATTCAACAACATCTTGTAAATCATAAATGAAGCAGCTAAAACACCCATTCTGCCAACTACTTTAATCAACCTGGTGATGACTACATTTTCACTCCAAGTAAAAAAGCAGGCAATCATTACTAACAAAATAATGAACAAGTAAGAATCTACCTTCTTCAATATTTTACTGTGATCCACTAGATTTATCTTTTCATTCATTAGACCTCATATAATTTGTCAAATTCATTTACGATGTGTTTCCAATTAAATTCTTGTTTCACCATTTCAATCGCTCTGTGACCTAGTATTTCAAGGAGACCATTTTTTCTTTTTTCATCCAATAAAAACATTGCGTCTTTGATTGCATCTTGGTTTTCATTTTCAACAGTAATTCCGCACTTATGCTTCCTTATAAATTCACCAACATTGGTCGCTTCTGTTATCAAACATGGAATCCCAAAAGCTGCCGCTTCTAAAACAGATGATGGCAGGCCCTCATTTCTTGAAGGGTGAGCAAATACGTGCATTCCTTTTAACAAGTCTTCTTTTTCTTGACCAAATTTACTTCCCCATAAAATCACTTCATTTTGTAATTGCCTCGAGGCGATCATTTGCTCTAAGTCGTGACGTTGATCACTATCTCCCACTATCCATAACTTGGCATTCTTTTCCTTAATATGAAAGTTCTTAAATGCATCTAATAGTAAGTCAAGACCTTTAGTATAAATATCCAACCTACCAATAAAGCCAATAATAAATTCCGTCTCTTTACCATACTTAATTTTGGAAGGGAAACCGCTAATTTCAAACCCATAGGGCATTAAAAAAATATTGGGATTCCTGACTATCTTTTTTAATCCTTCCACCTCACTCTTCCCAATACAGTGTATTACGGATGCTCTCTTAATTAAGTGCTTTTCAAATAATTGAAAGTATACTTTTTTCGCCCGTTTACTTTTTCTCATTGCAATCGTATTATATGCGCCATGAGGAGTAAAAACAAAAGGTATTTTATGTTTTGAAAGCAAATTCGAAATAGTATAGAAAGTAGGAATCCAACCGCCATGTATATGGAAAATCACATTCCTGTTTTTTGCTTTGACAATTTCTATAGACAGTTTTCGATCAATTCGAAAGAGATTTTTCTTAGCTTTAAATAAACAAGTTTCAAAAACACGATTTCCATAATCATGTGACGGCATATCCGTAATTCCCCAAACACTAATTTTTCTTCCAGAATTAGATTGTTCAGTAGCAAGCTGATACACTACTTTATTTACCCCATTCATACGTTCAGGGTTAGCTTTTCCCAAAATGATGTGTACTATCTCCATAAAACAAATTGATTTTTATATAAGGCATATTGCCAAAAAGAAAACAAGATTATTTGATTAGTAATCAAGCCGATTATAGCTCCCCATAAATGCCATTCCTTTAATAAAAATTGAAAAGACATCAAACTAAATGTAAAAGAGAGCACATAACCTAAAAAGAAAAGATGGTTTAATTCCATCATTCGGATAGCAATTCTGGTTGGATATCCAGCAAAAATAACAAAGTATAGTAATGACATTCCTTCAACTAAAAAGGCATACTCTAAATATGATTCACCAGCAACTAGAATAATGAAAAACTCAGAAAATAAAAATATTACAAATAACAGACTTCCTACTAATATAGCTCCTTTAAAACTCATACTCCTTAAATACTCTTTTGAACTTTCTTTAGAGGATTGAAATAGTCTAGAAGCCAATGGAAGAGCATAGTTTTCAAATGTTTGAAGCAATAAATTCAACACTCCAAATACCGACTGGACCAATCTAAAAGCACCAATTGCAGTCGCTCCAAGTAATACACCAGATGCAATTACAAACAAATTATTTGCCCACCATTGTAATAACGCAGTCATCAAAAGCCATTTCCCATGCACTACATGTATAAGAAAATAGGTTTTCCAATTTCGTCGTATCGTTAATACCATTTTTGATAAAAATATGGCTATAAATAAACCAGGCAGATAAGATAAACCTAAAATAAAAATCACCTCTGAAAGCGCCAATTTAGAATATAGTAGAAAATAAGACAAAAAACCAAGTTGTATGAATCCTGAAATTGTATCAATTAATAATGCTTTCCAAATAACATTTCTTGCTAAAAACAACTTTCTAAAAAAATCATGCAACAAAAAACAACTTCCATACAGAATTATAATTGCTGAACTTTGTTGCAAGTCATATAATATCTCTATTCCGATATTTAACAATAAGAATGTAAAAATGGATAGAATTAATATCAATACCTGTCTCTTATACACATCTCCGAGCCCACGAGACAGGCAGAAATCTC
>CAJXUU010000050.1 GCA_913061325.1 uncultured Saprospirales bacterium
CGAGATTTCTGCCTGTCTCGTGGGCTCGGAGATGTGTATAAGAGACAGCAGTTGAAATGATTTCCAGATATAGAAAGATTGTTTTAGAACTTAATCCCGAAAAAATCAAAGATTATTTTAGTTCAAAAGTGTTAATGACCATTGATCAAGAAATAGCAGCAGCAGACGCTGACAAGAAGATTGAGTTGGTTGTTAAAAAGGCAGTAGCATTATTAAATAATGGAAGAACAGAAGAGTGCATAAAAATCATTAAATCTGTCTTGTCTCAAATTCAAAATGTAAATAACAAACAAGTTCAAGACTATAAATATGAATTGAATAAACAATTGGCTATTGCTTACATGAGAAAGGCAGAACAGGAGAATTGTCTATTAAATCATAATGATGAATCATGTATTATTCCATTTAGCAAAAAGGCACAACACAAATTGAAGGAAGGCGCTGAGAAATCAATTAAAATTCTAAATTCTCTTTTGTCAGAAAATTCGACTGATAAAGAAACACAGTATCTGCTGAATATTGCACATATGACTATAGGGTCTTATCCATCAAAAGTTCCAGTTGAATTTCGGATACCTCCTTCCTATTTTGATAGTAAATCAGATTTACCGAAATTTAAAGATATAGCTACCAAATTAGGAGTAGGTGTAAGCCAACTTTCTGGAGGTACATGTATAGATGATTTTAATAATGATGGATATTTAGATATTGTCGTTTCTTCTTGGGGGTTAGATCATCAAATAAAATATTTTGAGAATGATGGGAATGGAGGATTTATTGACAAAACTAATGGTACAGGATTAATCGGTGTTTTTGGTGGATTGAATTTGAGACATGGTGATTTTAATAATGATGGAAATTTGGACTTTATTATTTTAAGGGGAGCTTGGCTTGAAAGTAGTGGTAAATTACCTAATTCACTTATTAGAAACAATGGAGATGGGACGTTTACGGATGTGACCATTGAATCAGGGGTTTATTCATTATTTCCTACGCAAACTGCAGTATGGGCTGATTTTAATTTGGATGGCTGGATTGATCTTTTTATTGCGAATGAATCTACACCAAATGGAATAAATAATTGTGAATTATTTATCAATAAACAAGACGGAACCTTTGTTAATGAATACAAAGATATGGGAGTAAATGTTGCCGGTTACTTCAAAGGAGTAGCGGTAGGAGATATTAATAATGACAGATATCCCGATCTTTATTTGTCGAACTTTTTTGGCAGAAATGTATTGATGGTAAATGAGACTAAGGGAGATAAAGTAAAGTTTAATCATGAGGGAAATGATCCAAGTTTGGAAAGTCCAAAATTTAGTTTTTCAACATGGATGTTTGATTATAATAATGATGGAAGAGATGATATTTTCGTTTCTGGGTATAGTAATCCTGAATCATCTCCAGCAACATTAATGATGAACTATACGAGGGAAGATCAAAATAAAAATCGGCCAAGTTTATTTAAAAATCAAGGAAGTGGCAGATTTATGGATGTATCCAAACGGATGGGAATAAATGAACCAGCGACTACAATGGGTTGTAATATTGGGGATCTAAATAATGATGGATTTTTAGACTTTTATCTGGCGACAGGTAATCCGAATTACTATTCTATTGTACCGAATAAAATGTATTTAAATAAAAGTGGAAAATTCTTTGAAGATATTACTTATAGTTCTGGATTTGGACATATTCAAAAAGGGCATGCGGTAGGTTTTGGTGATTTTGATATGGATGGTGATCAGGATATCTATACTGTAATGGGAGGAGCGTATGAAGGAGATGTTTATTCAAATCTTTTGTATGAAAATCCTATAGGAAATCAAAACAACTGGATCAATATTAAACTTATTGGAGAAAAGTCAAACACTTCTGCCATCGGAGCAAAAATTGTTATAACAATAACAGAAAATGGAAAACAGCGAAAAATTTATCATAATGTTGGTTATGATGCGAGTTTTGGTGGGAATAGTCTTTTAGCAGAATTAGGGGTAGGGTCAGCCATGAAAGTTGATAAAATTGAAGTGTTATGGCCAATTGCAGAACTAACAACTTCTTCTTTTGATGATGTGGATATAAATCAAAATATTGTTATTCATGAAGGAAGTAACACATTTGAGATTTCAGCTGTAAAAAAATCTACTTTCGTGCTAAATGATTCTCATCAACATTAAAGTGAAAGCCATCATAAAAATAAATTCATAATGGCTTTCATTAGATTATAAATCGAAAGTAGTTTAACGTACTACAAATCGCTTACTTAGTCGTTTATTTCCTTGTTCAAATATTATCATATACACACCAGATGTATATCCAGTAATATCCAATTCTGTTTTTCCTGTGTTTGTTTTCTTCAAGTTAGTTACAATTTTACCCTGTGTATCTAAGATTCGAATTGACTCCCAAATATCTTCAGTTTCAATGAAGATTGATTCAGTAGCTGGATTTGGATATAACTTTACAAGGTTTTCATCAAGATCGTTTGTTCCAACAGTACATAATGGATTACTCGCTGGCAATATTTCTAAAAGCAATACCGAAGAACATCCCGTCTCATCAGCGCTAAATATAAGATTTGCACTTCCTGAATTGAGAGCGATTACCAACCCATTGTTGTCAATAGAAACAAGTGATGGCTCATCAGAAGTCCAAAATCCACTGACATCTGATACCACTATTATAGTATCGTTAATACAGATCGCATCAGCTCCAGTATTAGTAATGTTTGGTTCTGAATATACTGTAATAGGCAGTTCATCCGTACAGCCCAAGCCATTGTCTGTAAACGTTAAGGTCGTAGATCCTTCTCCTACGGTAATAAAACTTCCATCCGTATCAATAATGATTATACTTTCATCATTACTGGTCCAAGTACCATCGAGTGGAGGAACTATCGTTATAGATTCACCATTACAAATTCCAATTTCTGATGGCATGCCCAAGATGTCTGATATAGCTTCGATTTCGAATGTCAGTATATTGGAAATACACCCGTTTTCATTGGTGAGGGTGTCAATTATAGTTGTGTTTTCTTCGATCAAATATTGGTTGCCGTTTATGGTCACGGTTGTTCCAGCACAAGCTTCTATGTTTTCTTGCGAGTAGGTGATTTGTGCAACGTTGATTTGTAAAGAAAGTATATCAGAAATACATCCATTCTCATTATACAGAGAGTCGATCAATTTAGTTGATTCGGTTAACTCATAACTAACTCCATTGAAAAATATGCTCTCTCCTTGACAAATGTCTACTGTGTTTTGTGACACTGTGATTCCTTGTACATCTAATACAATATTCACTACAGAATCACACCCAAATGGCAATTCGAATGTTTCAGTATAAGTACCAGTTTCCGTATATCCTTCAAAAATATCTCCTTCACAAATTGATGTTTCGATCAAGGTTTCTTTATCCGTACAAAGCTCACTCACAAGTGTATTAATAGTTTTATTGGTCACGATCGGGGAATTAGTATCGAAGATGATATCAGCTTGATTATGTACAGGAGTCATTTCCGCTCTACCATCTTTGGCATTGCAACGGAATGTAACAAAACCCTGGCTAGCTGCATAATTCGTTGTACTATCTACCAGTAATATATCCTCAAATAAGAAGATTAGATCTGTACTTTCGATACATGTTTCTACATCATGGCTAGCATTCATTACACGGATAGTCGAAGGATCGATATTCGGATCAAGTGGATCGACTATTTTTACTTGGAATGCAGTATCGTTTCCATTATTTTGGAACCTGATCGTGTACTCAATATCTTCTTCCATGAGCGTAAGATTTTCTGTTCCTTCTCTGTCTGGATATTCTCTTTTATCATTCGGGTCGTAAGAACATCTGAGTTGATCAGAATATCCATATTCCTCAATTAAATCTCCAAATTTATCATGCAATTTGGCATCAAAAGCGAGCAAAGGTAGATTCGATGAACCACTCGGCATCTTCACAGTAACTTTATAAGTTTGAGGTGAGAATGGCGCTAGTGGACCAATATTAGCGGTCACAGTATTGCCAATAAGTTGATAGCCTGCGATGTCACTAGAAAAGAATGTTGTCTTATCATCAAAATTAAATGCTAAAACAGCATCCAATGGCTCAGCTCCTGTGTTTTCTACGGTAATAGTAAACCTTGTTTCGAAGTCACATCTAGCGATGGTATTCACCATAGAAAGGGTTGCCATTTCTTCTGGTGTAGGATTAGGCACAAATGGGAAGTTGTATCCTTCATTACATGGTTCTGTGATTTGGATGTTATCGATTGTTAATTCAGTTTGTACCCATTCTCCTTCGTTTACATTGGCCGTGATAGTATATGTGCCTGGTGGTACTGAGAACGTATAGTTTCCATCATCATCAGTTAGTATGGAAAAGTCTCCTGGAGCGATAGATACCAAAACATTTCTGAGAGGAAGTTCATCGCTATCATAAACGCCATTTGCGTTTTTATCAATAAAAGCAGTACCGAGTATCTTAGTAGATTGTTTTGGATTGATCCAAGCAAATATTTGATCTCCTTCTATGACTAAGAAGTCTGAGCATCCGTTGAGGGTGAGGTCTATTTTTGTGTTTTGTCTAGCTACTACGTTAGATGTTTGTAAAAGCTCTATCTCGCCTAAACACTCAATGTTAGGGTTTGTAGATTGGAAACCTTCTACTTGAGGAATTATGATACTTTCTTCAATAGAAGAGTTTATAAAAGCTCTAAAGATTTCATTTTCATAGTCTCCACCTTGGAAATTACCGCAATATTCCCAATCTGAACTCTGTGTGCCTTCAACACTTATAAGAAAAAAATGATCTATTAATATACTTGATTCTTCTACAAAATAATAAAGTGATGGTGTGATATTTTCAGGGCAAACAAAATTACTTTCTTCGAAAGTTCTATCACCATTGTTTAAAAGGGCTGAACAATCATCAAACGCAATATCAATATTTCCATCATCATTAAAATCACCAGTGTAGAAGTATTCAAAATTCTGCGCGTTAAAGTTATTTAACTCTACATTTTCCCAGCTATTAATCCACAAAATATCATAGATGTAATCCACACAAACAAAGAAAATATCCTTCATTCCATCATTATCAAAATCAACTATAGTAAGTTTATCGGGCCCTTCCATTCCACATACTTGCTCATTGATGCGAAGAATAAACTCTCCACCACCTAAATTCTGGTAGACTGATAACCGATCACCTATTTCACCTGTCATGGAAACTATTCCGCTTTCAGCAAGTACCAAATCCGTCAATCCATCTCCATCGATATCTTCTAAATAGATCTTGTAGTTTCCTAAACCATAATGATCTTCGTTATGGAATAACAATATTTCATTGTCTAAGTAACCATTCCCATTGTTTTCTTTTAGGAAGACATTCCCATCTACTTGTTCATAATATACAAGATGATCTAAACCACCTACTGATAATAAATTTGAACCAGTAGTGTAAGTCCCAATCACAATATCTGGAGCGAACTCTCCTGCAGGTACATATGACCAATCAAAATTTATAGCTGGATCATCGCATGGATCTTCACATTGGCTGATGTAGTCTCCAGTAATTTCTATTGTATAATCACAAACTGACATTCCACAACCATCAATGAATAAAAAGTATTCTTGACCTGCTTGTAAAATTTTGCTATCAAATGTTACAGGATCTGTTGAGCAGTCGCTTTGACAGAATACTGATTCGGTAAAGTCACAAGACGTGTACAAGCCGATTTGCACTCCTTCAACTCCTGAAGTAGACCCCGAACAGCTTGTTGGTGAAACCGAGATGCTATAATTGCCTTCTGGGGCCACAAAACCAATCCAAGAAATATTATATGCAACACCTGTTCCGTCTGGACAAAGCGGATCAGGTTGATTACCTCCTGATTCTTCTTCAGGCATTGTCCCTATGAAATTATTTAATAAATCCATATCACAAATAATTTCTGCCTGAGAACATTCAAGTGTAGGATTGACCATACAGCTTTCGACTATAGTTGTATTGCTTGGTGCAGAAGTACAACCTGTTGTAGCGTCAGTAAATGAAAATCGAACAATTCCAGGTGAAACGCCTGTTGCTAATCCGTTGTTATTTATTGTTGCTACACTAGGATCATCACTTGTCCATGTACCTCCTGTTGATGGAAATAGATTAGTTTTTTCTTCAACACATATTTTTGGTGCACCAGAGGTAATTTCTGGTGATGGATTTACTATTATTGTACCGAGGGTATTTGTACATCCAGTCTGCGTTTCTGTAAATGTAAAAAATGCTTCACCTGAAGATACAGCTGTAATTAATCCACTATTGTCAATTGTAGCTACAAATTCTGGAAAACTTTCCCAAGTTCCTGCATTAGCTGATGCCATTAATGTAGTTTCTCCAATACATAGTTCTTCTTCACCTGTGTTCTGTATAAATGGTGCTGGTAAAACTGTAAGAGGAATATCTGTAGTTGCTGAGCAAAGAGTAGTGCTGCTTTTAAATGTTAAAAAAGTAGTGCCTGCACCAATAGCAGTTACTACTCCAGCATCTGTGACTGTTGCCACATTAGTGTTGCTTGTAGTCCATGTGCCTCCAGAGGTTGGTAACACTATGGTAGTTGTGCCACCGCAAATGACGTCTGGCCCATTAAAAACAATAACGGGTAATGGAGTAGCAGTTATTTCCATATCAGTTACACACCCAGCCTCGCTAGTATTTGAAATAGTAACTGTGCCCTCAGATAATATGAATAACTCACCATTATCAAAAGCTGCTATTGATGGATCACTACTTGACCAATCTCCTTCAAATTCTGAATATGGAAAATAGGATTGTCCCATACAGAAAAAGTCCACATCATCAAACCCTATGATATTTTCTTCGATAAAAACATTCACACTTGAGCTGGCTGATAATCCTTGGGGTCCATTTACAGTAACATCGTAGGTTTGGATAACATCAGGGCATACAGTGATGGATTCTGTAGTTTCTCCAGTCCCCCAAAGGTATGTAAGCTCTAAAGGAGCACAAACGACAGCTGGAGTTATTGTTACACATTCTCCAGGGCAGTTGGTAAATTGATTTTCAAGCACCGTAAAGTCTGCATCGAAAGTTGATGGTAATTCATTGCCTATGTATACTTGATCAGTACCACCTATTGTAAATCCATTAGAGTAATCCACTCCACCAATTAAAGTCGCGTCTAGATTATTATCTATTGGTCTTATGTCAAGGTTGCAGATAAAAGATGATCCACCAACTCTAAATAATGTAATCACATCACCCGGATTAAGATTATTATAACTTGATGTTTCTATGTCAACATTTGGAGAGAATGTATAATAACTACTTTCTGGTTGTTCACTTGGAGAGTATTTGTATTTGATTAAAATCCATTCAGCAGGATCGGTGCTTGTTTGAGTTTCGTTATTAATTAATGGATTGAAATTTTCATTATGCCAAATCTCATTTCCAATCGGAATAACTATTGTAAATTGAGAGTTTAATTGAATCAAATCAATATAATCAGTAGCTGAACCCTCAGTAATAATCAATTTACATTCATAATAGCCAGTATCATCATCTAATTCTATCACATACTTTACACCAGTTATTTGGCTATAAGAGAAGAGAGATACAAATAATAAAACTGAGAAGGCGATTAGTTTTTTCATTGGTTTTGAGTTTACTATAAATTACTTTTACAATACTATGAAATAAGTAGAAGACTTCAAACTGGCAAAACAAAATATATCAGTAGTTTAAGTATACTGATTAGGTTTTACTCTACGAGTAAGATGCATTTGATATACATTTCGCTGCTTATGAATTTGAGATATTGAAATTCTTATTTATTAAATCTAATAATCTATAACTACGAACGAATAATACTTTTTAATTCCCACCTCAATTTCTAAATTGTACTTTTATAATCATATAATATTTGAACTTTCACATAAATTATCTCGACTATGAAATATATGTCACTTTTATTACTGATCTTATTAAGTTTTGGTTGTAAAAATAAAAGCATTAATGATTCAGCACCACTGCAAGTTCTCAGTGAAGGATATGGGAGCTATCTAGTCGAACATACTCAGTCGGAAATTTCTGTGGCAGATAATCTTGTCTTTCGATTTTCTGGAGCTGTGGTAGAACTTGATCAAATTGGAAATGAGGTCGATAGCAAACTTTTCGAAATCACTCCTAAAGTTAATGGAAAAGCCTATTGGAAAGATATGTCAACTTTGGTTTTTGATCCAGAAGGAAATTTGGATTATGATAAAAGATATGATTTCAGGATTGGACTTTCTACTATTTATAGAGATGTACCTGAGACTTTGCGTGATGCTGTGATTCCTTTTCAGACAAGAGAGCTCAATCTTGATATAAAGGTATTTACCATAAATTATCCACCTAATGATGGAGATCTTATTGCACTGAACGGTACGATTAATTCTAGTGATGTGATTGATAGTAAAGAGGTAGAAAAAATGGTTTCTGCTTCTCAAAAGGGATCAAATGTAAAAATGCTATGGTCACATACGAGTGGCAGATATCATAGCTTCACAGTTACAAACATTACTCGCAAAAAAGAAGAATCAGCAGTTATCATTGATTGGGATGGTACTAAGTGGGACTCTGATTTCGAAGGAGAACGTAAGCATGTTATTTTTCCCAAAGGAGCATTCAAAATAATAACAGCTGAAGCAAGTAAAGGAGAAAATAGATCAGTGTCCATAGATTTTACTTCCCTGCTTGATAAACGTCAAAGTTTAGAAGGATTAGTTAGAATCAAAGGCTACAAAGGAAAATTGAAATATGAAATCAACGGATCTCGATTGACAGTATATCCGCAGAGTAAAGTGGATAGCCCTTTCGAAATAATCGTAGACAAATCGATCACTAATAAAGATGATGCTGGCTTGAAGAATGAATATATCAAAAGTCTTTCTTTCGATCCTATAAAACCTTCTGTGCGTTTAGCTGGGAAAGGTGTAATAGTTCCATTTAATGATGAAATAATATTTCCTTTCGAAGCGATTAATCTAAAAGGTGCACAAGTGGAAGTCTTTAAAATATTCGATGATAATGTGCTTCAGTTTTTACAATATAATAGACTGAATACAACTTATAATTTGCAACCAGTAGGCAGAATTATCCACCAACAAAAAATAAAATTATCAGACCTAAACATAGAAAACAACAATGCTAAATATGTTCGATATGCGCTCGATTTAAGAAAGCTGATCACTCCTGATCCTGGAGCTATTTATCAATTAAGAATAGGATTTCAGAAAAATGATGTTATCGACTATGCTTGTGAATCTGATAAGGTTGAAAATAAAGTAATAAGCAATAGAGATGGATTCACTTCGATCATGGAATCAAGCTCTAATTATGACGGATATAGATGGGAACATAGGAATGATCCATGCAAAAGAGGGTATTACAATTCATCTAAATTTATCACTAGAAATATCCTTGCTTCAAATATTGGAGTCATAGCAAAAAAAGGAAAAGATAATAGCCATTATTTTGCCTTATCTAATCTTAAAACGATAGAACCTATCAATGGTGCTACTATTGAGCTCTACGATTTCCAACAACAGCTAATCACTTCAGGAACGACTAGCAGTAACGGCCAACTCTCAATAGAAACTGATAAAAAGGCATCCTTTGGAATTGTAAAAAATAGTTCAGAATTCGGCTACATTAATCTTCAAGATCAACATGCGAATAGTCTATCTGAATTTGAAGTGTCAGGAAAGTCCAAAAGGAAAGGAATAGATGGCTATATCTATGGAGAAAGAGGGGTTTGGAGACCAGGTGACACATTATTTATCAATTTCATGTTAGAGGATAAGCTAGCTAAATTACCTAGTAATCACCCAGTAACGCTAACGGTCAAAGATGCTCGTGGCAAACAAAAGTATACTAAAACTAGAAAAGACAATAAGGGGCGATTATATTCATACGCTGTACCTACTGATGAGGCAGATCCCACAGGAAATTGGACAGCAATAGTAAGTGTGGGTGGATCGCAATTTCAAAAGTCACTTAAAGTAGAAACAGTAAAACCTAACAGGCTCAAAATCAAATACGACTTGGATGAAGATGCTAGCCTTAAGCTTTACGCTGATCAAAAAGTAGGATTAACTTCCACATGGTTACACGGTGCACCTGGAGATGGATTAAGATCAAAAGTGGATATGCAAATCATACCTATGAGGACAAAATTTAAGGGGTTTGATGAATACGTATTCGATGATCCAGCACGTAAAATCAATCCTGTACCTGCTACCGTATTTGATGGAAATCTTGATGAGTCTGGTAAGACGAGTTTCAACATTAAGAAAAAAGAAAATTGGCTGGCTCCTGGTAAATTAAGAGCTAATTTCAAAACAAAAGTTTTCGAAAAAGGAGGGAATTTTAGCGAAGATAACTTTAGTATGGATGCTGATATTTATGCATCTTATGTAGGTGTAAATATGCCAAAAACCAGGTGGGGTTCTAGATTTATAAAAAGTAATACACCGACTGATATCCCATTAGTGGTGGTAGATACAGATGGCAATCCTATCGCAAACCGTAAACTGTCCATAGGAATTTATTCTGCAGAATGGAATTGGTGGTATGACAGAGGATACAGTCAGAAATATAATTACAACAGTGCAAAACATACCGGAGCAATCCTTAAAGATAAAGTAACTACTGATGCAAATGGTAAAGCGGACTTTAATGTAAAATTTGAAGATGAGTATAATAATTATATGATCAGAGTCTGTGATGATGTGACTGGGCACTGTACAGGTGATATGTTCTATACGGGCTATTCTTGGGGTAGTCAAGGATCAAAAGATGGCCCTCAGCAATTACTTTTTACAACTGATAAGAAATCATACAGAGTAGGAGAAAGTATAGAGGTGAAAATCCCAAGTAATGAAGGATCAAAAGTTTTTATATCTATCGAAAATGGAGAAAAAGTGCTTCAATCATTCTGGATTGAAGGCAAAAAGGATGAAACTAAAGTAGAAATCCCAACAGACCCATCGATGAATTCTAATGTCTACATTCATGCACATTTGATCCAACCGCATAATAATGGAGCTAATGATCTTCCTATTAGAATGTTTGGAATTGTGCCGATATCTGTGATCGATAAATCCAGTGAGATAAATCCCAAAATAGATATGCCAGAATCAATTCGACCAAATGAGTCGTTTGTGGTTAAGGTGTCTGAGCAAAATGGTAAACCAATGACATACACATTGGCAGTTGTAGATGAGGGGTTATTGGATTTGACACGATTCAAAACACCAGATCCATGGAATCATTTCTATGCAAAACAAGCATTGGGAGTCAAGACATGGGATGTTTACGACATGGTGCTCGATGGCTATGGAGGTAAGTTGGATCGATACATATCCATTGGAGGTGATGCCAATTCACTAGGTAATAAAAAAGGTAAAAAAGCGAATCGTTTTGTGCCAGTTGTTAGACATCTCGGGCCATTTACAATATCTGCGGGCTCCAGTCAATCGCATAAAATATCAATGCCAAACTATGTCGGTTCAGTGAGGACTATGGTAGTAGCAAGAAATAATAATGCATACGGAAATGCAGAAGAGACTACTCCAGTTAAAAAACCATTGATGTTATTGGCAACATTGCCAAGGGTCCTAGGGCCTAACGAAAGTCTTACATTGCCAGCAAATGTGTTTGCCATGGAAGGTAATATTAAAAACGTAAAAGTATCAGTAGAAACTTCAGATAATCTAAGTATCAGTGGTAGTAAATCTCAGAATCTTACATTCTCAAAATTAGGAGACCAACAAGCCTATTTTGATATGAATGTAGCTGGAGCAACAGGATTAGCAAAGGTAGAAATGACAGCAACTGGTCATGGAGAAAGTGCTTATGAAGAAGTAAACATTGACATCAGAAATCCAAATCCATATACTTCGAAAGTATATGAGGCCTCAGTAGAACCAGGACAAGAGTGGGAGGTGAATTATGAATTATTCGGCACGATAGGAAGTAATGAAGGTGTATTAGAATTGAGCAATATGCCTCCTATGAATTTTGGAAGGCGGTTAAAATATTTAATTCGCTATCCATATGGGTGCGTGGAGCAGACTACTTCTTCTGTTTTTCCTCAGTTATACCTTGATGCAGTTACAGAGTTAAATGATAAGAGAAAACACAAGATCGAAACCAATATAAGGCGAGGTATAGAAAGACTAAGTCTATTCCAAACAAGTGGGGGTGGACTCGGGTATTGGCCTGGAGATAATGAAGTCAGTGAATGGGGGACCAACTATGCAGGACATTTTTTGCTGGAAGCAAGAGATAAAGGATACTATGTGCCAGATCATATGATCAAGGCGATAGTAAAATATCAAGATGCCACTGCGAATAATTTTGATGTGTCATCTGTTACTAAAGATTTTAGTTGGAGAGGACGGACTCAGGCCTATAGATTATATACGCTGGCGAAAGCGGGTAGTCCTAACATAGGAGCCATGAATAGATTAAAAGCTAAAAAGGACCTTTCTGCAGCAACCGCCCACATGCTAGCCGCTTCTTATGCAATCATCGGTCAGAAAGACGTAGCGAGACGATTGGTCGCGAATGCAAATCTTGAAGTGAGCGCATATGTTGAGACAGGTAATTCTTATGGTTCGGGTGTCCGAGATATGGCCATGATGGCAGAAGCACATCAAGTGATCGGAAATACTTCTGAAACTGCCCAGCTCATCAAGCGAATCAGTCAAGAGATGAGTACACATAGATGGTATAGTACGCAGACGACCGCTTATTCTTTATTGAGCATTGGTAAATATTTATCAGCGTACAAAAAAGATGATCTCAAATATGAATATTCTACAAATGGAAACAATAGTGTTGTAGGAACATCCCAAAAACCAACTATACAAGCAGTGGTAGAAGTAGAATCTTCTGAAAATAAAACGGTGAAAGTTAAGAACACATCTTCATCCATAATGTATGTAAGGTATGTGCTAAGTGGTCAACTACCGCCAGGATCAAATGAAAAAGCATCTAGCAAACATATCAAGTTAATGGTGACTTATCAAGATAAAGACGGGAATCATGTGAATCCTAAAACCATCAAACAAGGGACAGATTTTGTTGCGAAAGTCACAGTCTCAAATTTAGGATCCAGAGGTAGAAATATTAACGAAGTAGCCATATCTCAAATATTCCCATCAGGCTGGGAAATCCAAAATGATAGGATGTCCAGTATGTCAGATGCAAATGGCAATAGTCGATATGATTATAGAGACATAAGAGATGATAGAGTGTATACCTTCTTTGATATCAATGGAAGGAATGCAAGTTATACTTATTATGTAAATCTAACGGCAGCATATGCTGGTAAGTTTTATCTTTCGCCAGTTGCTGTCGAGGCCATGTATGACAATGAGATTCAGGCTAAGAATAAAGGAATGTGGGTGGAAGTGGTGAAGTAAGGTAGAGTATAATACAATTCGTAAGATAAATGTGAGAACAATGGATGACATTTGTACGATTCGTAGAGTTTAGTCTAAAATTAACTATCATTCTACTGAAATAAGAACAGAAATATGTAATTTTAAAAATCTAAAAGAGGGGTGTAATAATTATGGGGATAGTTACGAATGTTGTAAGAACAATTGCTGTACGAGTGCATAAACAAATTGAGTTTATGGCAGCACACCCTCTTAAGTTTCAAGAAAGTATTTTACATCAAAACATAGCTAAGGCTAAGTCTACTATATATGGTATTGAGCATAGTTTTAGAGACATTCATAGTTATGAGGACTTCAAAAAGCATGTACCTCTCAATGATTACGAATCGCTAAGACCATATATGAATCGGGTGATAGAAGGAGAAAAAAATGTCCTCTGGCCAGGAAAACCAAAATATGTAGTTGGAACTTCAGGAACAACTGGTGGAGTTAAATATGTACCATTATCAAAAGATAGTCTTCCATATTATTATAATACGGCTAGAAATGCGGTTTTCAATTATACGCTGAAATATGGTTTGTTGAGAGTATTCAACAATAAACTATTATTTCTATCAGGTAGTCCTCAATTAGGTAAGACTGGTCAGATCCCATCAGGTAGATTATCAGGTATTGTGAACCACCAAGTGCCAAGATGGCTCAAGTTTAATCAAGTCCCATCTTGGGAGACGAATATCATCGAAGATTGGGAAGAGAAAGTCTACCGGATAGCTCAAGAATCCATCAAAGAAAATATGTCGATGATCAGTGGTATTCCACCATGGGTACTAATGTATTATGAGTCGTTATTGGAACAAACAGGAGCTGGAACAATCAGTGAAATATTCCCAGATTATGAATTGTTTGTTTACGGCGGGGTGAATTTTGAACCCTATAGAAAGAGATTTGAATCTCTAGTAGGGAAAGAATTGGATAGTATAGAAACATACCCATCCTCAGAGGGGTTTGTAGCTTTTCAAGATATAAAAGGAGATGCTGGTTTGTTACTAAATGTAAATGGAGGAGTATTTTTCGAATTTGTACTTGCAAGTAATATCCATACTGAAAATGCGGAGAGGCTACAGCTGAAAGACGTGGAAGTTGGGGTAGAATATGCCATAATACTTACCAATAATGCTGGACTATGGGCATCTATCTTGGGAGATGTTATAGAGTTTACTTCTATTAATCCATATAGACTTATTATCAAAGGACGGATCGAACATTTCTTATCTGCATTTGGAGAACACATCATAGCTAGTGAGATTGAATCAGCAATGAGAACTTGCCTTTCTGGCACGGGAATTCAGATTACAGAATTTACTGTAGCACCACAGATCAATCCACCAGAAGGAGGGCTTCCGTACCACGAATGGATAGTGGAGACAGAAAGTGGGGCTCTAGAATTATCATCTTTTGGTAGAATTCTCGATCAATGTATGCAAACAATAAACTTCCAATATAAAAACCTTCGAGATGGTAAAGTCATAACAAGATTAAAAATGTCGCCAGTTCCAAGAGGAACATTTTCACAATATTTAAAATCAAGAGAAAAATTAGGCGGACAAAATAAAGTGCCTCATTTATCGAACACTCGTGATATCGCTGAAAGTTTGTTTTTAACTGCAAAAGATCTAGTATCCGCGCATTAGTAATGTCGGCACAACAAAATACCAACAAACCAAATAGAACATTCAACTAATGACAATTCAACTTTTATATAAAATATGCTCTACATCGTACCAACTCCAATAGGCAACCTTGAGGATATTACTTACCGTTCTATTAGGACTCTTAAAGGAGTCGGACTTATACTAGCTGAGGACACACGTACCAGCGGCAAGCTCCTAAAGCATTATGAGATAGAAACAGTCATGCGCTCGTTCCATGCTTTCAATGAACACAAAGTACTCGAGGGATATATAAACCAACTCCAGCAGGGATTTGAAATCGCATTGATATCAGATGCAGGCACGCCAGGTATTTCTGATCCTGGATTTCTACTTATTAGAGCATGTGTAGATGCAGGAGTAAAGGTTACTTGTCTTCCTGGAGCTACGGCATTCGTGCCAGCTTTGGTGTCTTCAGGATTGGCATGTGATAAGTTTTATTTCGAAGGATTCCTTCCACATAAAAAGGGTAGACAAACAAGATTAGAATATCTCTCAAATTTCCCTTCTACCTTTATATTATATGAATCACCACATAGATTGATCAAATGTCTTAAAGAACTAGCCGAAAAATGTGGGCCTAGTAGAAAAGCTGCTGTGTGTCGTGAAATATCAAAGCATTTCGAAGAAATTAATACTAAAACTCTTGCGGCGTTAATACAAGACTACGAATCTAGGGATTCGGTCAAAGGAGAAATCGTAATCATAGTATCTGGAGCGGAAGAGTTGACCAAAAAGAAAAAAGAAAAGAACCTCAGTACAAATAAGTATAAATGAAGTTTACTCTATGACTATGATATGCAAAGATAAACAAGATCAATTATTATGATTTAATGTTTAGAAATACCAAATCTGTTGAAGTATTTTCTTCTCTCAGATACATCAAATCAAATCGACATGAAATTTAATACGAAAGTAATCCATGCAGGTATTGAGCCTGATCCAACTACAGGAGCAATAATGACTCCTATATTTCAGACTTCAACTTATGTTCAAGCTTCTCCAGGCAATCATAAAGGGTTCGAATATGCAAGATCTCAAAATCCGACAAGAAGTGCATTAGAAAAAAACCTTTCCGCATTAGAAAATGGTTATGATGCGATCTGTTTTGCAAGTGGCTTGGCAGCTATGGATGCAATACTAAAGTTGTTGTCCCCTGGGGATGAAGTAGTAGCGACGAATGATTTATATGGTGGGTCATATAGATTGATGACGAAAGTATTTGGTAATTATGGTATTAATTTTAGGTTTGTAGAGCTTGAAGATGCAGGGTCAATCAGAGATCACATCACAGACAAAACGAAAATGGTGTGGATAGAAACACCTACCAACCCTATGCTTAATATAATAGATATAAAGGCAGTATGCGAAGCTGTAAAAGGGAATGATCTTTATGTAGTTGTCGATAATACATTTGCTTCCCCATATTTACAAAATCCAATCAATCTTGGTGCAGATATAGTTATGCATTCAGCTACTAAATATTTAGGTGGGCACTCTGATGTGGTACATGGAGCAGTAATTGTTAAGACTGAAGAGTTGGCAGATAAGCTTCACTTTATTCAAAATGCTGTAGGTGCAGTTCCTGGTCCTCAAGATTGTTTCTTAGTATTAAGAGGTATTAAAACATTGCACTTAAGAGTCCAGAGAGCATGTGAAAATGCTAGAAAAATTGCTGATTTCCTTTTGACGAATGAAAAAGTAGAGAATGTCTATTATCCAGGATTTGAAGATAATCCAAACCATGAAGTTGCAAAGCGACAGATGAAGGACTTTGGGGGAATGGTGTCTTTTGATCTTAAAGAAGATACTATTGATGCCGCCAATGCAATCCTATCAAAAACTCATTATTTCTCATTAGCCGAATCACTTGGTGGAGTCGAGTCACTTATAGGGCATCCCTCTACGATGACGCATGCTAGTATTCCGAGAGAAGAGAGATTAAAAGTTGGATTAACAGATTCACTTATCAGACTTAGCGTCGGTGTAGAAGATGTAGAGGATCTTATTTCAGATTTAAAAGCTGCTTTGGGATAAATAAAGCGTTTAGAAATAATACTAATTTAAGATCGTAGGCGACATCGGTAGCCTCCATTTTGTTTTGACACATTCTTGTTTCATACTTTTCTTTTTATTAGTAATACCATTTCTGTCTGGAATTTTCACATATATTCATGATGGTTACTCTAATTTCATCGTTAGAAATACTCACCTTAGCTATGGCTAAGTCTGTGTTTTCTGCCTTGAACTTAAATTAATTCTCAATGAATCTAAAGTGACATATCCAAACAGATATGGTATAACAATTAGTATAAAAGTATCGATAATTAATGGGGTTTGTTTTTTGTTTAAACTAAAAGAATCCTTACTGATTGATTTAACTAAATAACCTTCCATTTATTTACAAATATGTGATTGTGAGTGGTTTATGTATTCACTTATAATATTATATTTATTCTCAATAATTGCAATTTACCACACTCCTTTCAAAAGATAATATTTATATTTTTGCAGGATGCAAAATTATGTACCTAGCTAAAGTTAATTAGGGAATTTAGTTTACATAGTTGTTGTCAAATTCAAAATTAATAATAAAATATTTTTTGTTAATTGAATTATTGTACTACTTTGGCGCTTGCATTAGAAAATACCCTCCAATTTTATTAATTATTAACCAACCTAACTTATGAGAAAGTTTTTACTACTTCTTGTGGCGGGCTTGCTATGTGCAACCTCCTACGGACAAAGACAATGTGGAGCTATGGATCACCTTCACAATGAAATCAAACAAAATCCAGAAAGAGCCAAAATTTTAGAAGACATTGAATCACACACTTCCCAGTGGATCAAAGAAAAAGGAGAAAATTCTGAAAGAGCGGTAGTTACAATACCTGTTGTTTTTCATGTAGTTTACCGAACATCAACTGAAAATATTTCTGATGCTCAACTCCAAACTCAATTAGACGTATTAACAGATGACTTTAGAAGATTAAATTCTGATGCAGATGGCACATGGTCACAAGCATCAGATACTGAAATCCAATTTTGCCTTGCTTCTGTAGATCCTAGTGGTAATGCTACAAATGGAGTCACAAGGACAAGTACAAATGTCAATGGTTTTGGTACCAATGATGCTGTTAAATTTAATTCATCTGGCGGTAAAGATGCATGGCCAGCTAGTGATTATCTTAACTTTTGGGTATGTAATATTGGAGGTGGAATCCTTGGGTATGCTCAGTTTCCTGGTGGTTCATCATCAACAGATGGTGTAGTTTGTGGTTACCAATATACTGGTACGATAGGTACAGCGACATCTCCTTTTGACTTAGGTAGAACAGCGACACATGAAGTGGGTCACTGGTTGAATTTAAGACATATCTGGGGAGATGGCAACTGTAATGTTGATGATTTTGTGTCCGATACACCTACTTCTGATAACCCTAACTATGGATGTACTCCATCACATGTATCATGTAGTAGTACAGATATGGTTCAAAATTATATGGACTATTCAGATGATGGTTGTATGAATCTTTATACGCTCGGCCAAAAAAATAGAATGCAAGCTTTGTTTGGGTCAGGTGGATTCAGAGCAAGTTTATTAAACAGTAATGGATGTGGAAATGGAAATCCTCCTGTAGGATGTGATGATAATGTTGTAAATATTTCTATCACATTTGATAATTATCCAGAAGAAACAAGCTGGCAGATTACCAATAGTGGTGGATCAGTGGTTGCTTCAGGTGGAACATATGGAAGTCAAGCTGATGGATCTACACTTAATATAGAAGAGTGTTTGGTTGATGGTTGTTATGACTTTACAATTAGCGATTCATATGGTGACGGTATTTGCTGTACTTATGGTAATGGTTCTTATGCCGTTTCTGAAGGAGGAACTACCGTAGCAAGTGGAGGAGCATTCACTTCTTCTGAAACTACAAATTTCTGTTTAGGTGGTGGACCAACTCCAACATGTTCTGACGGAATCCAGAATCAAGGAGAAACTGATGTTGATTGTGGTGGACCATGTGCCGCATGTCCAACATGTAACGATGGGATTCAGAATCAGGGAGAAACTGATGTTGATTGTGGAGGGCCATGTGCTGCATGTCCAACATGTAACGATGGAATCCAAAATCAAGGGGAAACAGGTGTAGATTGTGGAGGTCCTAATTGTGCTCCTTGTGGAGGCGGTGGATCTAATGAAATCTTAGCTCACTACTTTGAGACTGGCTGGGACGGATGGCAAGATGGAGGTTCTGATTGTTACAGATATTCAGGTACTAGATCATATGAAGGAAGTTATTCAATAAGAATTAGAGATAACTCAGGTACGGTTTCTTCTATGACATCTTCATCTTATGATGTTAGTGGATATAGTTCATTAGAAATTGAATTCTACTTTTATCCAAATAGTATGGAGAATGGAGAAGATTTCTGGGTAAGATATTATGATGGAAGTTCTTGGAATACAGTTGCAACTTATGCAAGTGGATCTAGTTTTACAAACAACAGTTTCTATGTAGCTACTGTTACAGTAAGTTCAGCGAATTACAATTTCCCAACAAATGCGCAATTTAGATTCCAATGTGATGCTAGTGCTAACGCAGACAGAGTATATATTGATGCAGTAACTGTTACTGGAATTGGTTCCGGAAGTAGAGTAATTGGTGAATCATCTCAAACGATCACACCTATTAGATCTATGACTGAAGCTAAGTTGGCTGGAAATGAAAGCGAAGATGGATTTTCTGCATATCCGAATCCTGTTAGTACAGACATGACTATTGTATCAGAAGATAATATCAATAGAATGAAAGTATTCAGTATTACTGGAAAATTATTGGTAGATAGGATAGTTGATAATACGCAAGCGGTGTTAGATGTTTCTGGATTCGAATCTGGAATTTACATGATCTCTATCGAAACAGAAGAAGAAGTGATGACTAAGAAGTTTATAAAGCAATAGATAATAGTTCATAGCTTTTAAATATATTTTGCCTCTCTAGATTGATTTTTAGAGAGGCATTTTTATTTAGTTATCTTGCAGTAGGAATGTAACTTTATTATTGTTTCATTCCTTAATTAGATATTAGATTAAATTAAATATTCGCTGATTTTTGAAAATAACACTCCTTGGTACAGGAACATCACAAGGTATTCCAGTTGTTGGATGTAACTGCGTTGTGTGTATGTCTGATGATCCTAGAGATTCACGACTTAGGTCTGGCGTTTTGATTGAAGTTGGAGAAACTAATATTTTGATTGATACTGGACCTGATCTTCGCTATCAAATGTTGAGAAACAAAGTAAATAGGGTAGACGCAATATTATATACACATGAACATAATGATCATATTATTGGCTTAGATGATATCCGTCCTTTTAATTTTACTCAGAAGATTGATATGCCTTTATATGCATTACCTAGAGTAGCGGATGAGCTACTGGCAAGATTTGGATATGTTTTTTCAGATAACCAATACCCTGGTTCACCCAGAGCAATTATAAAAAGGATAGAAGATTTTGGAGTTATTGAAATCAAAGGACAAATTGTTCAACCGATCCAAGTAATGCATGGTAATTTGCCGATATTAGGATATAGAATTGGCGATTTTGCATTTATTACTGATGCATCTTATATAAACAATGAGAATATCCAGCGACTAAAAGGAGTCAAGATATTAATAATTAACGCTCTTCGAAAAGAAAGTCACCATAGCCATTTTTCATTGGATCAAGCAATAGGCCTTATAGAGCAAGTCAATCCTCAAAAAGCATATATCACTCATTTAAGCCATAGAATGGGGTTGACAAATGATTGGGAAAAAGACTTACCTAATAATGTCTTCCCTTCTTATGATGGATTAGAGATTTTTGTATAGATTGGCTAATTAATGATTGTCCCATTAAAGTAATTGTCCCATTTTATTGGTATTGTAACTTGTATTGTGAATAAAAATCTCCTACTTTTATCGAGTAAGAGAATTGATTAAACTGAGAATTTATACATTATAGTATGAAGAAAGAATACTTACTTATATACGTATGTTTTATGATTTGGACTACTATGAGTAGCCAACAGCAAAATCAGTACACACAATTTGTTTTGAATAAGTATGTATTTAATCCTGCTTATGCTGGATTAGATTTTTCTGTGAGCGCAAACCTTATGTATAGAAATCAATGGGACGGTATACAAGGAAACCCGAGAGATATAAGTCTTAATGTTCACCTACCTTTTTATTTATGGAGTGGTGCTGTAGGAGGTATGATTGACAGACAGTCATTTGGGGTTATATCTCAGACTAGTTTATCAGGATCATATAACTATGTTTCCAGTTTGCAATCTGGATTATTATCTTTTGGAGGAAGATTAGGTATTAGCCAATTGTCTGTTGATGGTTCACAAATAATTACACCAGAAGGTGATTATAACGGTATATTTACTCATAATGACCTAATTTTATTAGAAAATTCTGATTTAGGGTTAGGAATAAAGTGGGATGCAGGCGTTTATTTTTACAATAAAACGATAGAAACTGGGATCGCAATAAGTCATTTACCGCAAACTTTTATCTCTTTAGAACGTACTTCTTTCGGTCAAACGACACATGTGAATACTTTTTTTCAGTATAATTTTAAAATTTTTGAAAATATTGATCTTCTGCAAAGTATCTTACTTAAGACTGATTTTAATCAAATTCAAAGTGACGTTTCTTCGATCTTTAGAATTAATGGCAATATTTTTGGAGGTATAAATGTGCGAGGATATAATTCTCGTTCGCTGGATGCAATGGCTATCATAGCGGGTATGAAATTAGGAAATAATTACACCTTAAGTTATAGCTATGATATAGGTGTATCGGGCTTGCGCAGGGCGCATGAGGGTACACATGAGATATTACTCAACTACAATCTTCGCAAGATTTTGGGTTCTGGTGAACTTCCTAAGATTATATATAATCCTAGATATTTGTAAGTCAGCTATATATGATGTTTTATTTAATATGAGAAATAGATAGAAAATTGGTTTTTTATGAAATAAGATGTGATTATGATCGTTTTAGTTTCTCAAAGTTTTATAAATACTTTATGAAATGTGAAATATCAAAATATAATTTTTGATAATTCAAATGCAGGCTTATCTTTACAGCCTAGAAAATAAATGGGGCACATTATTACATTAATGTTTATTACACTTTAACAAAATGAGTAGAAATATTTTATCAAGAATTGGGGTTCTTGCGATGTTGTTTATAATTACGTCGTGTGGGGTAAAAGAATCAGGTCAATTAACAGGCGTATTGGAAAGACCAAATTGGACAGGTATTAATCCTTTCGGGATGATATACGTTCCTTCAGGTACTTTACATATAGGTCAGAGTGACCAGGATATATTTAGCACCTACACCCAAAGACCAAGATCTGTAAGTATTCAGGGTTTTTACATGGATGATACAGAAGTTACAAATAACGAGTATAGACAATTTGTTAATTGGGTTCAAGATTCTATCGCACATACATTAATGGGTGATTTCATAGAAGATGATTTCGGAAACGAAAGATTAGACTGGGAGTTCGAATTAGATTATTCTGACGAGACACTTGATGAAATGTACTATCAAGGTGATATGGCCTTTGATGGTAAACGATCGTTCGATGTTTCACAATACAATTATAAGTACGAATGGATTGATTGGAAAAAAGCTTCTACTTATACAGAGTACGGTGTAGAAGGATCAAGGACTAGTCTTATCCAAAAAGAAACAGCAAACATATATCCTGATACCTTAGTATGGATCAGAGATTTCGGTTACTCGTATAATGAACCGATGACGAGAAATTACTTTACTCACCCAGCATTTGATGATTATCCTGTTGTTGGCATTGATTGGAAGCAAGCTAAAGCATTCTGTCACTGGAGAACAAAACTTTGGAATAAATACAAAGGTGCAAACGAGCCTAATTCTGAAGAGTTTAGACTTCCTACAGAAATAGAGTGGGAGCATGCTGCAAGAGGTGGACATGAGTTGGCTCCATATCCTTGGGGTGGATATTATGTTAGAAATGCAAAAGGTTGTTTATTGGCTAACTTTAAACCAGGAAGAGGAAATTATCCAGAAGATGGTGGACAATATACTGTCAAAGCAGATGCATACTTTCCTAACGATTATGGTTTATACTGTATGGCAGGGAATGTAGCTGAGTGGACTGAAGACGCGTATGCAGAAAATAGTTATGCGCACGAGCATGATTTAAACCCTAACTATAAGTACGATGCAAAGGACGAAGATCCTGAAGTATACAAGCGTAAAGTAATCAGAGGTGGATCATGGAAAGATATTTCTTATTTCCTTCAAACAGGAACTAGACATTGGGAATACCAAGATACTGCTAAATCATATATTGGATTTAGATGTGCACTTACATTCTTAGGAAGGTCTATTAGCGACTTCTAACAATAAAATTATTAAAATTACTATTAATATACTAAGTAGCTGATATTCAAGGTTCTTGTATATTAATAGTAGTTTTTGGATACCATTGCTGATTTGTGTTTTGTAATTGGGGAAAATTTGCAAAACACGATAAATGGGAATTCAAGACTATTATACTTAATTATTAACTAATCCGTAATCTTAAAATTTAACAAAATGAGTTTTATCAAATCTTCAGGTTTTAAATACTTTAAAAATCTAATCATTGGTGTAGGTGCCGCTGTCGTAATGGTCGGTGCATTGATGAAAATTACTTCTCACCCTCTTGGTAATACATTTATTACAATAGGTCTTTTGACTGAGGCATTTCTTTTCTTCATGTTAGGAATTTTACCTCCAGAAAAAGATTACTACTGGGATAAATTATATCCAGGACTAGATAAGTACAATGCTAATATCGCGCCATTGACTGCCAGTGGTGCAGCTGCAAGAAATCTTGACGCTGATGTTGTAGAAAATAAATTAGGCGGTATGTTAGATGAACTACAGGGAATGTCAAAAAGCCTTGGTTCTTTAAAAGCACTTCAAGAAGTAGACTTCTCAAAAACTTCAGAGCATTTGAAAGGTATGAACAACTTCTATACAAGAATGCAAGAAGCTATGAAATATATGGATGCTAGTGTTGATGATACTAAAGCATACAAAGATCAAATGGCTGCTCTTAATAAAAATCTTTCTTCTCTTAACGGAGTATATGGAAATGTATTAAATGCATTTTCTGTGAACAAAGGTTAATCCTTACTGAATTAACTTAAAGCTGTCTCTTATACACATCTGACGCTGCCGACGA
>CAJXUU010000051.1 GCA_913061325.1 uncultured Saprospirales bacterium
TCTATACCATTATAAATCCTCTCTATTTTATTTTTTGATATTCCGCTTTCGATCAATTTAGATTTTGTGAATTCAGATACAGCGATAAATTTATGAAAAGGTAGTTTCAATAATATTTTTTCGAAAAGATAAAACGAGTTCTTTTTTAGTGTTGAGGTAAACGGTAGTCTTTTCCATAATGATCCCCATACTTCATGGAAAGTTACAAAAACGGGCTTTCGCATCATGCTCCCACAAAGTACTGCGGGCAATGCTGCATTATAAGTAGTCGTGTGGATAAAATTACAACCTTTAGCATTTTGTATGATCTTTGGAATACTGAAAAGAGTGAAAGCGAATCGGTTATAACATTTTACGCGTACTATTTTCACACCATTATGTAGCTCTTCAAGAGGTAAATTCTTATCGAATAGGGTAGTAACCACAATTACTTCCATCCCTTGTTTTGCCAAATTTGTACTTAGCCCATAAAACAATTTTTCAGCACCTCCGATATATGGATAAAAATGCTCTAGTACAAAAAGTATCTTCATATGAATTGTTCTTGAGCTATTTATCTGTGTGTTTATTAAGTGCTATTTTTCGAGTTAATTCTGTTATCAAGTGATCTTGCTTCTTTATTATCTTATACATCTGTAGCTGGAAATAAAAAAGTAATCCTATGGCAAAAAATATGAGTGCATTAATGTTGTCTTTAATTCCAAAAATATTAGCAATAATATCAGAAAAGAAATCGGGAAAAAGAGCTAAACAAGTAACACCTATCCAAAATAAACTAATAATTAATGTTTCATAAACATTCAAAATGTTCTTTCTGTATGCTAAAAAGTGTTTTATAATAAACAACATTGAAATGAGCGGAATAATGATTTGAAAGTAACGAATCTCCATAATTGTTTTATTTCTCTATGTTTATTAAATGTATACTGATTTTGTTTAAAATCTTACCTAAATACTTAATTAATGAAGTAATAAATCCAGTCTTAGATCAATGGATAGATTATAAATTCTCTTGAAAACGAAACCGAAGAACCCACTTATTCCTCTTTCTGGATAATACGTTGTGTCGGCTTTTTGATGTTTTCTAAGCTGGTTTGCTCGACCATAGGTAGCTATTATTATACTTATTACAGGCATTTTCTGAGTTTTCATAATGTGTATAATAATGATCTGCAATAAACATTCAAGTTTAATCGAAGACGAGGAGAAATGATTGTGAATTGAAACACGTTGTTTGCCATTTTTATATTTATATTATTAGATTTATTAGTAACAAAAGTCTAGTAAATGATCTAAAAATGTTTTTACTTTAGCCAAAGTAATAAAACCATAATTATTTCTTCAATAGATACCACCCTCTAAATATATTCTATGCAAAATAGAGCCATAAAGTTAATTTTTACAATTTTTTCAGCTATTTGGATGGTTATTATCTTCTCTGAGTATTGGAGATATAATCCAAACTATAGCAAGTCGATTGAATTGTTTCAATACTATGATTTACTTATCATATTTATTGGAATTGGTGCAGTAGCCAGTTGGTTCTTACTTAAACCAAGAGAAAAACCTGTAAGATACCTAAACGGATTAAGTGCTTTCCTAGCTCTTTTATTATTAGATGCCATTGCAGTTAATCGATTTACGGCAAAAATGAGCAGGATAGATTTCACAATGATTGGGTTGTTTTCTCAGTTAGGGCATATTGTTAGAGTTGCTGGCTGCCTTTTTTTAGTTTATTTAGTTGTAAGAGTAATTGGAGGTGTGTTTACTTCCATATTTTCTCCTAAGGTATCAAGAGTAGATTTGCCCTTGATACAAGTCTCATTAGGTATAATGATATTGACAATGTTGATGTTTTTCCTTGGGCTAATAGGACTATTGAATGCATTTATCTTAGTTCCAATATGTATTATTGTGTTAGCCCTTTATTGGAGACATACTGCGCAATATTTTAAAGAAACACTTTTAAAGCCAATTGCGATTCCAAAAGAATTGAATGTGCTTGGTATATTTAGTTTTTTATTCCTAGCTATATTTCTTGTTTTAAATTTTGCCCAGATATTAAGACCATTCCCTATTGGGTCTGACTCACTTAGGTTATATGTCAACGTTCCTTCTTTAATTGCAGAATATGGAGGATTGGTAGATGGACATCAACCTTATAGTTGGTCACTTTTTATGTCAATCGGTAAGGTCGTATTTGGCAGAGTGGATGTTGTTTTGGGCTTATCATTTTTTGGGGGATTTTTAGCCTTAGTAACACTATTTAAGTTAAGTAAAAAATGGCTGGATATTAACTATTCTGCCTTTGTATTATTACTGTTTTATTCGCTTCCAATGACCAGTTTTCTTTCCTATATGGATATGAAAATTGATATGGGTTTGATGTTTGTTAGTCTATCTATTCTATTATTATTTCACAATTGGCTAGCTCCAGAAAATTCAAAGAATGGAGTAGAAATTGAAAAAGGTGTCGGGTTGATAAACGCCAAGACTTTTTTTAAGAATAGAATTCCTTCAACATTAATACAAAATAGAAGCTTGGTATTAATAGGCTTACTTGCTGGGTATGCGTTTAGTATTAAATTTACTTTTCTATTTTTATTTCTAGCACTTTATTGCACATTTTGGTTTTTCAAAGGAGGCAGATTGACTTTTATAACTTCATTCTTTTTATGTTTTGCCGCTATCCTTTTATTTCAGCTTGACGCACAAGCAGGACTACGTCAATTTCATCAAAACGTAAACGTGTTACAGTGGAGTCTACTTTTCATAGGAACAGGTTTGATGGCATATATTTATACAAAACAGAAAAAAAAGCTGGTAGAATTGATAACCTATTCTCTAATAATAGGGAGTTTTTTTATGTTGCCTGTATTGCCTTGGATCGGAAAGAATCTTAGTGAAACTGGAAAGGTAAGTGTTACTTCATTGCTGAATGGTAAAATGGCATCTCCGCTAATCAAGTTAGGACAACAAAAGAAGAACGCCTCTAAAGAAAAAGTTATAATTCCTGGCCTATACCAAATGCCTGATTCACCTGAAGTATCTGAAACGAACGGAAAGAATAATAAGCAAAAAGTCAAGAAAGGAGTTAGTGAAGATCTTCATAGATTTATGGGATATGAAATCACCCCGATAAGATACTTATCACTGCCATATGATGTTTTTATTAACAACAACATTCCTGGGTTTTTTACTGATGTAGGATTCGTGTTACTCCTTCTCCTACCTATATTGTTTCTATTCCCAAGTGGAAATAAATATGAATGGAAATCAATAGCTTCAAACTTTAGTTTTTTAGGTCTTTCTATATTCTTATTGATTATTGCAATTCCAAGTGCTCTTTTGAATCAGAATAGTTTGACTACAGCTGAAGAGGGACTTTCACTTTTATCATCCAATAAATCATCTGGTATCATGGGAGAAATAAGTGATTTGACAAATCGTACATTGCTTAATATTTACGATCCAATTAATGAATGGATTTTAGCCAATTTATCTTTTGGCGAATCAGCAACTTATCCGTTCATGATATTACTTTTTATCTTCATTCTGATGATCGTTTCTGTTCGCGTGAGAAGACATTCCAAAGTGACACAGAGCTTTGTTTTATTCATGTTAATGTACTTTTTTCTTTGGTGGATCTTAGGTTCTGGAGCTTCATGGTATGGTATATTGATTTTTGGTGTACCATTTATCTTTCTTCTAAAAAGTATATCCTCTCCTGAGAAACAAGAGCATGAAGAAAGCTCTAAGTTTAATATTTTAGGAGCAATTAAAAAGTATTCTGTTCTTTCTATAGGCTTATTATGGGTCCTTCTTTCATTTACTCAAAGAGCATCAAACTATAATCCTGCTGATGAAAATTTAGCAAAACAAATATACTATCCTTCTATTTTAGATTATCAGATGGGAAATCTGAATGAACAAAAGTTGATGGACTACCATTTTCCTAATGTAAGGCAACTGGTTAGACCCATCAATAAGGACAAAAAGGCTTTAGTGTACATGATTGGTTCTCCTTATAGTTACTTCATTAATAAGAATGATAGCCGAGTTTTTAGTGATACCTATTTGGATTTCTTTACTAATTTAATTCAGCACAGTAAAACCAAAGAAGAAGTTATCAATGTGCTTAAAGCAAATGGTTTTAAATATATCATATTTGACTTGAATATGACCAGTTATGATTTAACTCCAGGTAAAACATTAATAGGAAAGTTCACTCAGTTTATGAATACGCTGTATGCAAATCCTAAAGTCGAACTAATGGCTACGGATAGGAAAATAAAACTGTATGACTCAGGAGAAATAGTATTTGATGTTTTCCAAGGTCAAGGAGATATTGTTCAAAGTGGGGCAATAGGAATATTTAAGATAAAATAGGGGAGGGAGACAATTTAATAAGTAGAAAATTGAATATGTGGTGTGTTTATTTAGTTGTTATATGCAATAAAAAAAGTAAGACTGAGGTTCAAAAACATTGTACTCGTAATTGCAATTGTATTTGTAATACAATGTTTAGATAGTAATAAATTCAGTAAAGAAACTATTTCGATTAGTGCTCATGGGATTAATGAAGACTGTGATGACTACAACCATTTATGGGAGGTTGACTCTGTGTCAAATGCCGATTATGAATTCTTAATTGGGGAGATTTTGTACTCGAAAATGGCGGCAGAAAAATTAAGTAATAATACAAAGAATCATAATAGAAACGAAAAGCTGTTTGCAGAAGGCCAACTCTCGAAAAATACTCACATGGAACATTATACTTGTCGAGAAACATGGTTTTTTCTTGCTAAGAATTGTCGGATTCAAGAATGAATATCATATAATAATGGATAAGACTCATAATCGCTCTTCTGAATGGTAACGCTTTTTAACCGAGACAACATTGCCAAATATTAAAATAATAAAAAATGAAATCTTCTTATTTAATTCTTTTTCTTCTATTTGTATTATCCGCTTGTAAGACTGAAAGTCACACAAAAAATGTAAACAATACTTCCAGTGAAATTATATCTATTAATTCCTTTGATCAAGCTAATTCGATTAATAAAGATAGTATTGTAAACATTGATTCAAGTGATCAAGTGAAGAAAATTGATACTGCTATTAAGCACGATTCTGATATACAATTTCAGTCATTAGATAAGATTTTGATAAGTGCAAAATTGTATGAAATTGATAATACTTCGCCTGTAATTGTGCTTTGTCATCAAGCGGGATACAATAAATATGAATATAGCAGTATTGCTTTAGCCTTGAATAAGATGGGTTTTAATTGTATTGCGATTGACCAACGTTCAGGAGGAGAAATGAAAAACGCAAAAGGAGAAGTGTTAGTAAACGAAACATCTATAAGAGCAAAGAAAGAAGGTAAACCAACTAAATACAAAGATGCTGAGCAAGATATTGTAGCAGCGATAATTTATGCTAAGAATAAATATAAAAGCCCGCTAATACTTTGGGGAAGTTCATATTCATCAACACTCGCTCTTTATATTGCCGAAGAAAATACTTTGGTAGATGCCGTAGTGTCTTTCAGTCCTGGAAATTATTTATCACAATACAAAGGATCGTTAATTGACAAGCTTCCTAAATTAAAAAAGCCGATGTTTATTACGTCATCAAAGAAAGAAGCGGCAAGTATAAATCACTTACTAAGTAAAACTACATTGAGAGATAATCAAGTTTACTTTAAGCCAAATGGAGCAGGTTATCACGGTTCAAAAGCACTTTGGCCAAAACAAAAGGGAGGTGAAGAATATTGGAAAGTAATTGATATCTTTCTAACAGAAATAAAGAAAACGTTGGTCAACTAAAAATAAACGGTGTTACAACGGACGTTTATTCAAAATATCATCTCTTATCAAGAAGTGAAACACAATACAAATAATTGAAAATATTTGGACATATAATCATAATTGCATTGCTTACTGTTCTTACTCAAATAGGAGGAACAGTTTGGTTGTTTAATTTTGGTGTTTATAAGGTCTTGAAGTCAAGTAAGTCAAAACGAGTTAAAGTTTTAAGTTTTATTGTTGCTTATCTCTTGGTTTCATTTTTAGTTATACCACCAATTGCAGAATCGTTAGGTCGTGTTCCTTTGCCAATAACAAAGTCAGGAACTTTGATACCTCATAATTATATTACTCCATTACTAAATAGACATTATGTAAAACCAAAGTTAAAATCGGAATTGTTGGACATTTCCAATTCAATAAACACAGACAATCCAAAACTCAAAGTTTCATACTTGGATGCAAATTTTCCATTTATAGATGGTTTCCCTCTATTGCCTCATTTAAGTCATAATGATGGACGAAAAATTGACTTGACATTCTACTATACCCAAAACAAGAAGGAAGGAAATCTGAAACCTTCTAATATGGGATATGGAAAATTTGTCGAACCAAATCAGAATGAAGTTAATCAAACAAATATCTGTAAATCAAAAGGACATTGGCAATATGACTTTGCAAAATTCGTGACTTTAGGAGGAAGGAATGATTTGGAATTTGATTTTCAAAATACTAAAAAATTGGTGCGACAAATTGTTAATAGAAGCACAACACATAAGGTGCTAATAGAACCACATATAGAAAATAGACTTAGATTAAACAATGATAAAATTAGGTTTCATGGCTGTCACGCGGTCAGACACGATGACCACATTCATTATCAGATAAAGTAGGGTGAGAGATCGGATGGAATGTATGATAGTTGAGTACCTACAATATTCCTATGCATACTCTTGTATTATCGATACAGTTCAACAATCATTTATATAGAAGCTACATTCAAGGAGATTAAAAACTGTCATACATGCACAAGGGTTTTAACTGTTTCTCTTGTTTGCTTTAAAAAATATTCTGCATCCAAAATTTCGGAACCGTAGAAAAGGGATTGAGCTGAATGCCAAGTTGATTCTTGGATTTGATGATAGACGTATATGCTTGGTACATTGGATAGCAAAAATTATAGTTTTCTCCTCTGATTACAGCATCCTCTAAACTATATTAAAACGCCTTGCAATAAAGTCGAACCACTTCTCTAATATTAGATAACCAACAAGGAATTAAAATTTAGTGGTGGTAAATAATTAATTTATTTTTTATCTATTAAGGTCATCTTTTTTATTTAAAAGCTAAAATATTGATTGCCAAGACTCCAATTCCTCAAGGTTTCGGATTGCTGGAATGATGGTGAATAAGCAGCTTTATGTTTTAATACACTGGTCTCTTTAAAATATTAATCAAAGAAAATCCGCCAAAGTATACTCCTAGCAGTCCTTGCGCCTTCTCTTAAGTTTTGTCCTTTATTTAGAGAGTATTTGGTGTATAGCACTCGAATAGGAGTTTCTTCAATTCGTAAGTTTAATTTTTCTGATTCGATAATCATTTCACTACAGAAACCAAATCCTCGGGTTTTGAGGTTGAGTAATTCAATTGCTTTTCGATTTAATAATCGGAAGCCACTTTGAGTGTCTGCATATTTTTTTTCACAGAAAACATTGGTGAATATGTTGGCTATTTGGTTGTAAGCAATACGATGTTTAGGGACATCATTTTCAGTAATAAAGAATCGATTTCCAATAATAATATCTGCATCAGTTTCTTCCATTTTTGTATAGAGACTTTCAATATCTTTTGGAATATGTTGACCGTCACTATCCATGAGAATAGCATATTGGAAATTTTGAATCTTTGCATATGTTATACCAGTCTGAGTCGCTGCGCCGGCACCTCGATTTAGGGGGTGTGTCAAAATATTGACATCATATTTTTGAGCGATGTCGCTTGTGTTATCTGAACTGCCATCATCAACCAAGCAAATATTGGAATAACCTTCTATTTGAATGTCAAATAGGACATTACCAATTACTGAAGCTTCATTGTATGCAGGAAGAATGATAAGAATTTTCGACTTGTTAATTGACATATTTGACTCAAATCATGGTTTCAAATAGGTTAATTGTTTCTTTTGCTGTTTTCTCCCAACTGAAGTTTGCAGCTTGTTTTATTCCCATTTGTATATATTTTTTTCTTTTCTGTGAGTCGGAGCAAAGTACGATTATTTGCGAAGTAAGTTGTTCAATAGAGTTCGGATTTATATAAGAAACTGATGAGCCACCTACTTCTGGGATGCTAGATTCTTGTGATGTAATAACAGGGGTGCCGCATGCCATGGCTTCCAAAATAGGAAGGCCAAACCCTTCATATATGGATGGATACACAAAGACCTCTGCCATTGAATAGAAGATAGGTAATTCTTCTTTAGGTACATAACCAAGCCAAATTATTTCCTTTTTATACGGTGATTGATCAATAGAATCAAAAATACTATCCGATTTCCAGCCTTCTTTTCCAATCAATATCAATAGATGATTTAATCCAGTTTGGTCCTTAAACTTATCAAAAGCTTTTATTAAAGTGGATACATTTTTTCGAGGTTCTAATGTTCCTACAAATAATATATAGGGTTGCTTTATTTTATGACTTAATAAAATATCATTATTTATTTGAGGCTTGAAAGACAAATCCTTACCCAATAAAATGGATGTTGTTTTATTCTTAACATAAGGAAAGAATTTCATTAGGTCTTCTGTGGTATTTTTAGAATTAGTAATAATCTGATCAGCCTTTTTTAAGATTCTAGGCAAAAACATTCTTTGCAAGTATTGACTACTCCATACATGATATTCAGGAAAAAGAAAAACTGTCATATCATGGATAACCGTTACACGCTTTATGTTTTTTGGTAGATTAAAAGGACCAAAGTGAGCTGGTTCAACAACAATATCTACATCTTTTTTAGCTAGTAATCTAGGAATTTGGAAAAATATTCTCCAAAAGCGATATCCAGGAAATGATGAATATGGGATCACAATTTCTTCTATGCCCTCAAATTCATTTTTAGATTCACTCCTGATGACGATATATTCATTCTTTTTATCTAAAATTGAAAGAGCCTTAATTAATTCTTTTGTATAAACATGGATGCCTCCATATTGTCGGTCCAAAGGGTCTGCTAAAAAAGCGATGCGCATATATTGATCTTTGCTTTGAGTCACAAAGTAGGTAAAAGGAGTTCCTTTTCTGAAAAGTAAAGACAATTGTTAATTTTATTTATCTCATAAAGAACAATATTTGAAAATGTTACGTGGTCCTTTTAGGTATTCAGAAAGGAGTATATTTTTGATGAGTTGCGAATAATCTTTTAGGAGTTGTTGCTCATCAATAGAATCAGAGCCATAAAATGGATGTCCGCTTTTTATACCACCCGTAGTTATGGATTTTAATATTGCCTAATAACCTTTATAAAGATGAAAACAAAAATCATAGTTTTCACCACGAATGACAACATTTTTAATACTATTTAAAACACCCATTAATAATGTAGAACCGCTCCTGCCTTATGTAATGATTAGGAAAGACTAAAAATTAAGAGGATGTTTTATTTGAAAAAAATGCTCACACATCATTTAACTTTGGTGCGTTTTGTAAGCGATATTATTTTCTCTTTTTCTTTGATAGGCTTTGATATTCAGGAATAATCTCCTCGGGTGAACCAATTCCTACTATTTCTCCCTGATGCAATAACATTACACGAGAACAATGTTTTTCAATAGTCTTGATAGAATGGCTTACGTGTATAATAGTCCTTCCTTCAACTAGTGATTTATGAAACACAGCTTCTGATTTTTCTTTGAAACTAGCATCACCAACGCCTCCGAAAAACTCGTCCATCAAAAATATATCGGCATCTGCATGAACTGCAATTGCAAATTTTAATCTTGCCACCATACCGGTCGAATAGTATTTTACTTGTGTATCGACAAATTTATCCAATTCAGCGAACGCAACTATGTCATGAAATATCACACCGATTTGTTTGAGCGTCAATCCCAAAATAGATGCATTCAGATATATATTTTCTCTTGCTGTCAACATAGGATTGAACCCTAATCCTAAGCTCAATAACATAAACCTACCATGCATTTTTACTACTCCGCCTTTATCTGGAGGATAGGCTCCCGCCATAATTCGGAGCAAGGTTGATTTTCCCGAACCATTGTGTCCCATGATGCCAAAAAATTCCCCTTTCTTTATTTCTAAGTTGACATTTGTCAATGCTTTGATCTCTCGCCTATTCGTATGTGTAATAAGTGACATTATTTTTCCTTTCAGACTTTGACTGTCCTTATCCAGTACAGAATACGTCTTACTAATGTTTTTCAATTCAATAGCTATCTGTGACATAGGGCTCAATTATAATTTTTCGAGTGCTTTTGCACTGTATTTTTTAAAAATCCACAACCCGATCAATAAAAAGACAATCGATGTCAAAAGGTTAATCGCGAATAACTTCATGTCCATTGGTTGAGCATAAACTAGTATACTTCTTGCATTCATAAGAATCCCAGCCAAAGGATTGATATATTTTATAAGCAGTGCTTTTCCAGTCAAACTACTCAAGTCAAAAAATATACCTGAGCCCCAAAATAATAACGTATTAATGACAAACCAGATATTGTCAATATCCTTTAGGTAAATGCTGATTGTGGCGAAAATCAATTGAGTTGCCAGAATTAAAATAAGTAAATTAATAAGCACTAGGGGGAATAGGAGCATCGACCAAGAAAAAAGATCATTGAGGAGAAAATTACCAAACACAAATGCTGTAAAATTGAAGATGAAACCCAAAAATGTGGCAGCTATTGCAGAGTAGAATAGATCAAGTTTATCAATTTGTATATTTTCTAAAAGGTATTTTTTTGTTTTAAATATTTTCATCGAA
This sequence comes from uncultured Saprospirales bacterium, assembly GCA_913061325.1. GTDB lineage: Bacteria > Bacteroidota > Bacteroidia > Chitinophagales > Saprospiraceae > CAJXUU01. The sequence goes on from CAJXUU010000051.1 coordinate 10,810, forward strand.
ACCGTGGCCGATTCAGCAAAAAACTGGTAAAGAATGATTCCTATGAACAAGAACAATAGGAAGTTTTCTGTTTTACTTTCAAATACCATTGTAAAAATGATGTAGAACACACCCAATTGGAATAAGGGCTTAAGTAGTGCCCAGAACAAACCTAAAAAAGAACCATAATATCTGGTCACGAAATCAAATTTGGCCATTAGCCAGATTCGTTCCAGACGGTTGTTCTCAGGTATCCAGTCTATTATTTTTTCCAGCATATAAATTATCTTGATACGTAAGTACTAATGTTCTACAAGCTAGTCTCTAATTCAATAACTATGTATTGCAAGCATTGTGCCCATTAAGAATATAGGTTTCACAAAATCTTATCAGGCAATAAAATTACTAAAAATCTAAACTTCTGTATCCTTGAAAGTTACATTGTTGACATTGTGTTATAATTATTTAGGTGAAGGCAAAGAAGAATAGATGAATGTATTAGATGCTATGGTTTATAGCATAAAAAACCGTTGAGGCTACTTTAGAAGTGAACATTGTCAACAATCTTAGAGCACTGATACCGGTACCACACCCTTCGTCCATGCCTTAAATCTCTTCCATCGACCCGCTTTGCCGTCTGGATTAGAGCCAGGAATCACATGCCAAGCATTCTGAGCTTCTAGTTCTTCTTTCATGATGTCCTTCATCTTTGAATTGATCACTGGTTCCGATAGTATTGTAATACATTCAGTGTTCAAGTTAGCGCTCCTAGGATCAAGATTGAATGTTCCTACTACAGAGATTGAATCATCAACCACCATAGACTTAGCATGCAATCCGAAGACGGGTACAAAGTCAAGATTCTTCTGTAAGTCACCAGTCATAAGATCTTTTCGAATAGCTGCATCTGGCTTGTATTCGTACAAATGAACACCTGCATCAAGCAAACGTTGCCTGTTTCTTTGGTATCCATTAAAGGCTTCTAAATTGTCTGTAGAAGCTAAGCTGTTGGTCAAAATATATACATCCACACCTCTCTCAACTGCACGCTTGAAAAGATTGTACCCAAGATCAGAAACTATAAGATAGGGTGATTGAATATAAATTTCAGATTTAGCATGATTCACTAAGTCGACTAATGCAGTGGTAGTATTTCCACCTCCTTCGAGTCCTTCAAATCCATCATTTTTGCCAGGCTCATCAGAGACAAACTGCAGATGGTCAACCCAATGAAAGTCCTCAGAATTTATAACGGTAGCCATAGCGAATGGAATGTAGTTTCGAATCTTTGGCCAAAAGTTCAAAGAATCATTGGAGTAATCATAGATATATTTGTAAACAATAAATGGATCATAGTCCTTTGATGAATATTCGATCAATTCAGAAACTGAAACACTCAATTCAGAATCCCAATATTCATCAAATGCATCCTGAATTTCAGTTGCCTGGCCACCAACTAAGAGTACGTCTCGGTCTCTAAAATTATATTCATGATCGAAATCAAAATATTCGTCGGCAATATTACGACCACCGGTTATAGCCACCTGACCGTCCACAATATATGTTTTGTGATGCATCCGCTGATTGATTCCACGAAAGTCTGTTGTTGCTTTGAATAGGGTAAAAACCATATTCTTCCCAATGTTTATATTGGGATTATAGATTTTGATTTCTACGTTTTCATGTTGGTTCAAAGCAAGGATATAATTATGGTCCGTATCCACTAGTAAATCATCGACGATCACCCTCACTTTTACACCTCGGCATGCAGCTCGTAGCATGTAATCACAAGATATCGTCCCAATATTATCTTCAGAAAATATGAAATATTGAATATCCATCGTCTCCTGAGCACTTTGGCTCAGATTAGCTCTCGAAGTAATTGCATCAGATCCTTCTTCTAGAATATATACTCCAGTCTTCCCATTTCTTACCAAAGAATCTACATTTTTAATTTCATCAGTAAGGTGAGGTTGTGTCCCAGTTAACAAGTGACAATAATCATGAGAAGCAGGAATAGGAGAGTGGGCACTTCTTTTACAAGCTGAGATAGTAAGAACGATTAGAATGAATGGCAGTATATATTTCATTGTTACGAAGGTAAAGAAATGTTTGACCATTGGTATAAAGAAAAAGATGACCAGCCCGTGAATTTGCAATTCGCTACACTGATCTACGTGATTACTTTGCAATCCAGTTGATCTTAGAAATCAATGTGTTAGTTTCTTCATTTTTTGGCAACAATTTTGCTATAAATATAGGGTTGAGACCACTTCGTTATTCGGAGTGCATCTATTACGTATAATTAAATGTCTGTGAAGCAAAAAAAAGCAAAAATCAAAGTTCCTATGACACATGGCTTATGCCAAGTGAGTGCAGCCCCGATTAGGAAAAAAGCTGATGATGCTTCTGAGATGATCTCTCAACTTCTATTTGGTGAACTAATCACGATCCTCAACAAAAAGAACAAAAGTTGGGTCAAGGTACGATGTGAATGGGATGATTATGAAGGATGGATGGATCCAAAACAACTGATAGGTCTTACTGAAGAAGAGTTCAACGATCACACAAAAAATAGAGCTTATCCACTAGAAGTAGCACATCCAATCATGTCAGGAAATATATCTTTTCCTATTGTAGCAGCAAGTAGTCTTCCTAAATATGATGGTATGACATTCAAAGTAAAAGGGGATAAACTTGTCTATAGTGGACAAGTTATTACTCCAGATCAAGTGACCATCACACCGGAACTTCTCATAAAAGTAGCCAGAAAATATATCAATTCTCCCTATTTATGGGGAGGAAGAAGTCCTTTTGGTATCGATTGTTCAGGATTTACTCAGGCAGTATTCAAGATTTTCGGAATCAAATTACCAAGAGATGCTTATCAGCAAGCTGAGGTAGGTGAGATGGTTGATTTTGTAGAGGCAAGTAATGTTGGAGATCTCGCTTATTTTGTCAATAAAGAAGGCCGAATCCATCATGTAGGCATCATTTTAGAAGATAACTACATCATTCATGCATCTGGCATGGTTCGAATTGATAAGCTAGACCATTTTGGGATATATCATAAAGGAAAGAGGAGTTATACACATACATTGAGGTTTATTAAAAGAGTAGTTTAGAATTCTATATTGGCAATAACAATATAGCGGACAACTAAATTATTAAGTCAATAGAATGATCCTCGTTTCTCAGTTTTCAATTCAATCTATCTTGCTAGCAAGATCTTAGAACTCAGAGCACATAAAGTAATATGGTTAAACCTTTTTGTATTGCGAAGTAAATATTTAAAGTAGTCAGGATAACAAAAAATCGTAATAAGCCGTTTATCAGAGGAAGATTTAGGGTAATATCACTTACTTTTTTATAAAAAAGAGACAATTCTTCATGGCTGACATCAATTACAATCCTTCAAGAAATTAAATGATTTTGAGAAAATTTATTATTGCAACTAGTTTAGCACTATTAAGTTCTTTTGGTTGGAGTCAAACTGAAATAGATTCGGTTACTATCAAGACACTTGATAATCAGCATTATTATGGAGAGTTGTTCAGAATTACCGCTGATTCTATATTTGTATATGTCGAAGAATCGCACTTAAAAGGATTTGCGAAAGCAGACCTACTAGGTTTTTATAAAGGGATTTCGCTCTATTCAGAGATTCAAAATGTAAGTGAGCCCTACTATGTCTCTACAGCTCGGAATAATGGGAAGGGAAATAATTATTATAAGAACTACTTTCTATTTGGTAACAATATTAGTTATGGCGTAAAAGATAATCTTGATCTTACTTTTGGTTTTGAATTTATCTCTTTGATCAGTCAAAATGGTGCTTTTCTGCCAATTATTCAATTGGGAGTAAATTATGGTAAGCCGATTAACGAGTCTGTAAGCATTGGGTTTTCTAATAAAATTATGTTCAATGAAAAAGGAGGATTAATCTTCGCCTCCGTTCCTGTTACTTTTGGAGGTAAGAGAAGCAACTTTACTTTTGCCCCTACAATAGGAATGATCTCAGATGACGATAATCCCCTTTTCATTCCTATGATAAATTGGAATGTGGCATTAAGTAGGAAGACAAGGCTTGTAACTGACGCGATGATTATAAACGAATATTTAGTAGGTACATCTATGATAGAATATACTTTTAAGAATGGACATAGCTTGCTATTTGGAGTACTCTATTCTAATGATTTCGTTTTTCCGAATTTTAGTTTTTCCATACCATTTGGGAAATGGAAGAAAAAGTCTTAAAACTATTACCCTAATTGCCTCAATATTCTCATGCGTTCATCAATCAGAAGATTGTTAAATCGTATTTCTATTTTATTTCGCCTTATCAGCTAAATCAAGCAGGTATGCATACTCCATAGCCACTTCTTTATACTTCTGAAACCTACCAGAAGCGCCTCCATGTCCAGTATCCATATTACAATACATGATGAGTGGATTATTATCAGTTTTCATGTCTCTGAGTTTTGCAATCCATTTTGCTGGTTCCCAGTATTGCACTTGACTGTCATGGTATCCTGTCGTGATTAGGATTGATGGATAGTCTTTTGCTTCTACATTATCAATCGGAGAATAGGACTTCATATAACGATAGAATATTTCATCATTTGGATTACCCCATTCGTCATACTCTCCAGTGGTGAGAGGAATAGAATCATCTAGCATGGTTGTAACAACATCTACGAATGGAACTGCAGCTACGATTCCAGCCCATAACCCAGGCCGCATATTGGCGATTCCACCCATTAGCATCCCTCCAGCACTTCCACCCATTGCATAAAGTTGATTTTTAGCGGCATATTTATAATTTACGAGATAATCTCCAACATCAATAAAATCAGAGAACGTATTCATCTTTTTCAAGAATTTACCGTTTTCATACCAGTCTCGGCCAAGCTCTTGTCCACCTCGAATATGAGCGATAGCATATGCGAACCCCCGATCTAGTAAACTCAATCTTACTGAACTGAAATACGGATCAATACTATATCCATAAGATCCATATGCATAGAGCAATAAAGGTTGTGAACCATCCTTATTATAGCCTTTTTTATACACGATAGATACCGGAACTTTGACACCATCTCTTGCCTCGACCATGATCCGCTCTGATTCATAATCTTCAGGTTTGAAGTCTCCTACCACCTCTTGCTGCTTCATCAGTTCAAGCTTACGTGATTTCATATCATAATCATAGACTGTGCTTGGTGTTGTCATAGAAGTGAATCCAACTCTTAATATCTCCGTATCGAATTCCATATTCACTCCAGGAGAAGAAGTGTAGGCTGCCTCTCCAAAATCGATATAATGGTCCTCACCTTTCCAAGGCATGATTCGCATCTTACTTATACCCTCGATTCGTTCATTCACCACCATGTAATTAGTGAATAAATCCAAGCCTTCTACAAATACATCATCTCTGTGAGCAATAAGAACCTTCCAGTTCTCTTTGCTTGTTGCATCTTCAGAGGTAGTCATTACCTTGAAGTTCCTTGCCATATCTTTATTTGTTCGTATATACCATTTGTCACCAAAGTGGGCGATGCTATATTCTAGTTTTCTTTCTCTCTTTTGAAAGAGTGTTAACTCATCATCAGGTGAATCAGCTGACAGTGTATAGAATTCCTGTGATAGGGTGGCCCAAGAACCGATCACTATATATTTGTCCGATTTTGTCTTGTAGACAAATGCATTGAATGTATCATCCTTTTCATGGAATACCTCGACATCTTCACTTTCATCTGTTCCTAATCTGTGTTTGAAAATTTTGAATGATCTCAGAGCATCATCCTTTCGAGTATAGAAGATGGTCTGATTATCATTTGCCCATACAGCTGTTCCAGTTGTGTTTGTGATCTTATCATCAAACATCTCACCTGTTTCCAAATTCTTGAATCTCAAGGTATATTGACGTCTACTTACCGTATCTTCTCCATATGCTAGGATCTTATTATCGATACTTACTTTTATTGCAGAAATATTATAATATAAATAGGGTTTTGCCATTTCATTTACATCCAGCATGATCTCCTCTGCATTATCAAGGTTTTCTTTTTTCCTGGAGTAAATCGGGTATTCTTGCCCAGTCTCATATCGAGTAATGTAGAAATATCCATTTGACTTATATGGCACAGAGGCATCATCTTGTTTTATCCGTCCTTTTATTTCTTCAAAAAGCGTCTCTTGGAATCCCGTAAGATGACTGGTCATGTCTTCTCGATATTTATTTTCTGCTTCTAGATAGGCTACAACTTTCGATGTATGCTCATCGGGCATTTCGGCCATCTTCTGTTCATCACTCAATTTCATCCAGTAATAGTCATCGATTCGCACATCTCCATGCTTTGTTAAGATGGTTGGGTTCTTTTCTGCTATTGGTGCTTTTATATTTTGATTGTCTCTTAAGTTCATATTTCTGATATTTGTTTTTGGTTTAGGGCTGTCTTTTTGTTGTTTTATGGCTTTTGGTTTAGCCTTAATTTGTCTAGATTGTCTAGTTTTTTTTACTCATTAAAAGCCAAAACTGTTTGAGGGCGCAACTTATATATTAAAAAACATAAATTGATATGATAGGTGCAACAATATTTGGATAGAACGATATTATGATCTTAGAATTTCTTTATTATTATATTTGACTCCGCCTTTAATATCAAATTACAATTATCCATTATAAAGTGAATGAATCTAAGATGAGAAAAATATTAAATAAGCTGTACTTAATAACCTTGGCTGCATTCATAATCCTAAATTTTACTAATTGTAATAAAAGAATAGCAACTAAAATTATTAGCATTTCTTCTGAGAGACCAACTAATATAAAAATAGCCTCTGGTCAGAGTGGGTTAGGACCTTGTGAACCAAGTATCTGTATTAATCCCGCTAATCCTCAGAATATTGTAGCAGGATCTATATTGAATCGCACGCATGTATCCAATGATGGTGGCAAAACATGGGCAAGCGATAAGCTAAAATCAAGCTTAGGGGTATATGGTGATCCTGTGGTGAGAATTGGACCGAAGGGAAACGTCTACTATTCTCATTTATCGAATCCGAAAGGGAGAGCATACTCAAGTGTAGAATTTCTAGATAGGATAGTTGTGCAGACTTCAATAGACGAAGGAAAGACATTCAACGATGGTACGGCACCCGACAACGACCGTACAAAAGATCAAGACAAACAATGGCTCTACATCGATCCTGCGGATGGTACGATACTTATGTCATGGACAGAATTTGATAAATACTCAAGTAAAGACCCAGAAGATAAATCAAGAATCCTGTTTTCTCAAAGTAAGGATGGGGCTAAATCATGGAGCGAACCTGTAGACATATCTGATGTCGACGGTGATTGTATGGATGATGATGATACCACGGAAGGTGCAGTGCCAGTAAGGGATAAGAACGGAAACATTTATGTCACCTGGGCGCGCGGAGATAAGATCTATCTGGACAAATCTACAGACGATGGACAAACGTGGCTACCCAATGATATAGTTGTCGCCGAACAATTTGGTGGATGGACGCTTGATATTCCTGGAATCAATCGATGTAACGGTATGCCTATCTTAGGAATAGACAGATCAGGAAGTAGACATGACGGAACACTTTATATGAATTGGAGTGATCAAAAAAATGGAACTGACGATACCGATATCTGGCTTGTGAAATCTACTGATGGAGGCAAATCATGGTCTGACAGAAAACGAGTTAATGATGATGCTCTTGGAAAGCACCAGTTTTTCTCATGGATGGATATTGATCCTGTGACAGGTTATATCTATATCGTATTCTATGATCGCAGAGCTCATACTAATAACAATACTGATGTCTACATTGCATACTCTACTGATGGAGGTGTTACCTTCACTAATCAAAAAATAAGCGATTCTCCTTTCCTACCGAATGAAAAGGTTTTCTTTGGCGATTACAATGATATCAGTGCTCATGATGGTATGGTGAGACCAATATGGACAAGGCTGGATGGAAAAGAATTAAGTGTTTGGACTGCTTTGATTGAAGTAAAGTAAAAAAATGATCTTGACTATAATATTCCTTATAGTGCCATAGCCTCCTGCATATTTCTAAATCTCTGTGAAGAGACATCAAAAGTATTCTTAAAGACACGGTTAAAAGATGGTGTATTATTATATCCTATTCTCTCACCAATTTCACCTAATAATAGATATTAATCTCTAAGCAGTAATTTTGCTTTAGTCATTCGCCAATCTTTTATATATGCCAAAGGCGCATTCCCCACTGATTTTTTGAAACGCTCAATAAACAATGTCCTTGAAATTCCAGAAAGTCAAGATAGGTTTTCTATGTTCAAAATTGAACTCAGATTATTATGGATGTATTTAACGGATTTATAAATTTCTTCAACATTAAATAGGTTTATTTCTGAGGTGTTTTGATTTAGATAGTAATGCCTTAAGATTGGATTTAAACGCTATCGGTTGCGCAAATCAAATGTGAAATATATCCTCTCCCACTAAAATTTCATCTAACCTGAAATCATGGGACTCCAATGGAATTTTCTCAACTTTCTGAAAAGGATAAAACAGTCCAACTTTTTTGGCAGACGGATGGTTGAGCATAAAGGTGTCATAGTAGCCACCGCCATATCCAAGCCGATAATTATTACTGTCAAATGATAGTCCGGGAACAATTATTAAATCATATTCACCCTTAAATTCTTTCCCTCCAGCTGGGTGTACGGTACCGAAAACACCTTTTTCCAGTTCGGCCAAAGATTTTAAAACCAAATTTTTCAGAGTTCTTTTAGGTAAAGTTTTAGGTGTGGCAACTATCAGACCTTTCTCCAAAAGCTCCTCAATCAAAGGGAAGATATTTATTTCAGTTCCCATAGGTAGATAGCAGTGAATTGTTTTAAATTGATTTTCTTCTATTGTGTTTAATAGATCGCCACAAATCCATTGATCATATTTTTCTTTTTCCAGTTCAGGTAATTTTGCACGTTCAAGAAGCATTAGTTTTCTTAAGTTCTTCTTTTGCTCTCTAACGGTCATTGGGTTCTAATATTTATTCTATTTATCAGACAAATTTATGCATTATTTAGCATTGTAATTTCAATATTAAGGATGCTTTGAAACATGGCTGAATTATTTTAATGTCTAATTTCCTAATTCACTTCCTCCACTAACTTGGTTCTAAGGTCAATCAATTCATCTCGCTTTTTCTCGTGTATACTTCTTTGTTCCCATCTTCCTACTATGAAGCCGATCACCATAGTAATTGCTATAGGTAAGATCAGCCAGATAGAGATATTTTGGATAATCATATTACTTAATGTAAGCGCACCAACACCAATTATATACCAGATTAAGAATAGATCAGTCATCTTTGCTTGGACAGTAGCATGATGAATTGCCTTATTGAGGTTATCAAGCATTTTATCTCCGACTTGTGATTGGAATTCATATCTCTTCTTTCGATAATATAGCACAAACCCAATCGTAAGAGCTGCGAAAATGGCCATCAAGTATTCCCAAGTTCCTAAATTATCATTAAGAATGGCAATCGCAAATAAGACTATTGTTACAAAGATATTGATAGCGATTATGAAGTTTTCCGTACTATTTGCTCTTCTCTCGGCAGAAATCACTTTTTTATTTATTCGATTTAGCACGCTCGCTTCATCTAAAACATAGAGCGTCTGATTGCTTTCTATATCCCATATTTTTTGCATATCTTGTATATTCATGATGTTAATAATTTTGATCTTTCTTGTAAATGAATTTTAATCCGATTAATTTTTACACCTACATTACTTGTAGTAATACCCAGGATCTCGCTCATATCTTTATATCCGAATCCATCGAGCATAAGCAAAGTCAGAGATCTATCTATCTTATTGAGTAGCGATATTTCATGATACAACCAGTCCAGGTGAGGGTGTGTATTTTCAGCGGGTTCTTTAATCAGGTCCTCTGTTATTTGTTCTGGATTATTTTTTCTCGCCTTTTTCTTCCATTTTAGAGCGGTATTCAAAGCAACTCTATATATCCATGTAGTTTCTAAGCATTGCGCCTTAAAGTTTGGTATTGACTTCCACAGTTGGATTGTTATTTCTTGAAACAAATCATTTTGGTCATCAAGATCTTGAGAATATACACGTATTATCTTATACAGGATAGGCTTATGGTCTGTTAGCCAACTATGAAATAATTCTTCTTGTTTTTCTTTTGTCATTGCATTCACACCTAGTTAGTACCTGTTTTTTGATGGTTTATTACAAAATGAGAAGATATTCCACAAATGAATAAGACCTGAGATGAAAAATATCATGATTACTATACATCGAAAAGGCAAGAATTGATAGCCAATAAGTGTGAAAAGGATATAGAGTATTATTGGATATAAAGGAAATCAAAATTTAATCAATAATATGTCACATATTAATTGAAGTGATTTAAACACAGAATGAAAGCAAAATCATCTTAAATTTTTACTTTTTCTCCGTTAATTCTGAATATTTTCTATTTATTCTTAGGTAGTAATTTTCAAAAAACTGAACTGAAGCTGAGATGTAATCAATTGTAGAAATTGTTTTAAGAGATTGTTTTTGTTGATTGTAATATTTATTATGAATATTTGGACAGAGAGCTGTTGCTGGAAGTACAGCAAATTTTTGTTTCCAATCTTTTATAATCATTTGCTGAACTTGTTGTCTTAACCACAATGCTTTCTTCTTTGTTTTAATCAATTTAAGGAACTGCCCTTTTCTCTTTTCGTTCATTTTTCTTTTTTGAATAAATGTACTCATTGCAGTCATTGTTTTAGTTCCAAGTTTTCCATCAGCAACCAAATTAGGATCATTAAGTAATATTTGTAACTGGTACTGCATTGCTGCCACTTTGCATGTATTGTTTCCAATATTAAAGTCTGTCATGATATATACCAACCGTGGGTCATGAGAAATTCTTGGGTAGATTGATAATTTAGGAATAGATCCATAGACATCTGCCCACCTTTGAGCAATTGTTTGGAAACAGAAGTTTTCTTGAAAAACTTTTGCTGATTTGATATTAGAAAATTGATTTATTGATTCTATTAATAGTTCTTGTTGATTTGGAAAAAATTGTAGAATATATCTGTTACTTGCTTTTACGGTTTTTTTTCCGGGATAACCATCTAGAGAGAGTGGGCTTCCCAATAAGTCAGACAACATTTTTTGGTAAGCAGCGGCAGCTTGTCGAAGTTGAAATATTTTTTTATCTTTTATTGGTACTTGATTAAGTTCATTATCTAATGCTAGTCCCATTTGCCCTGGATAATCTAGACTGCCATAAATTTTTCGATCTTTAATATATTTGACTACAATTTGATCTAAGTAATAAATTGAATATTTCACTCCATACTCGATAGAACTCGTTAACTTATAAAAGTTAGGTCCAGAAGGAAGTTTTACTTTTTCATTTGATTGTTGCAATAGTTTAAGTAATTGGTTACGGTTTATTTGCATAGGGCCAATTGTGTTTATATGATTAGTAACAAAACCCATTTCATGAAGAACATCTGGTACAATGCGGTCATAAAGCCATTCAAGATCAAAAGTATTAAAATGTGACTCACGACGAATTTGCGCAAGGACTAAGGCAATGTATCCGAGATTATCACTTGGTGTATATTTAGCAATAGCGAGTGCCCAGATTTCTGCTTGGGGAATTTTGTCTTCTTTGAGAATTTGTAAAACAACTTTTGCTAACTTATTTTTTTCATCTGGTAATTTCATTACTTTTTCCAGACTATTTACTTCATTCCAATCTTTAGAGTCAAGCGAGCCAGCATTATAATAGTACAGGGCATCCGTTATATGAGAGATCATATACAAAACAGATAAAACTAATAAGAAATTCCATGTATATTTTAAAAATTTTCTGGTCAGTTTGATTTGAGGTGAAAGTTGAATTCTTTGCGGATTTTTCATAGGCTCTAACAATATATCACTTATATTTTGTTATTCTAATCGTCTTTTTATTTAATCTTATAAATTACCTATCAATGAATAATTTAATATAAACTGAACAATTATTCGATTTTGTAAAATCATCTAAACTATTTCAATTTTCAAACTATTGAACCCAAATTACTCAATGAAGTGATTTAATAACTGTTTATGATCAAGAATTTGAGCTTTGAAAAAATATACATTCTGATTCTGGTATGTTTGCATAAGGGACAGGAATTAAAATAGAATCAAAAACAAAAATCTGGAAAAACAGAATATGATCGAAACATCAAAATACATTGATCTAAATCTAGATACAAAAAAGATGCTAAATAAAATTATTCAAGATAAATTTGGCCACATACCCATTGTCCAAGAAACGGAATGGGCGACACCCGATTGGACAATTATCTATTATGGAGGAAAAGGTATAGCTAGATTCTACAATATTGTTGAACGTCAAATATTGGTCGAGGACAAAAAAATGAAAGTAGCCGGAATCAATAATGTGATTACTCCTCAAAAGAATAGAGGCCAAGGATATTCCTCAAAACATTAAAAGGTGGTGCTTCATTAGTCTTTGAAGAATTGAATTGTGAAGCAGGCTAATTACTCTGTGCTGACGCATTGATTACTTTCTATGCTCGACTTGGCTGGTTTGAAGTTGATTGTCCTTTATATTTTCATCAAGCAAGTGGTAAAAAACTATGGACCGCAAAAACCATGATGTTAACCAAAGATGGAAAGCTAAATCCGAAAATATCAATTTGAATGGCTTGCCGTGGTAAATTTAGACACTCTACATATCAATTGAAGTGATTTAAGAACATAATGTTAATTCTACTGGAATACTTTTTACAATCTATATGTAGATTCTAATTTTTATTAAATATGGTTTTTATGCGAATTTTCGCCTTGCCGGCTGGGCCTTCTCCACTCACCACTATCGTGTTCTCACCTTTGATGATTTCATTGTCATTTTTATTTTATAAAGGATCAGTCAGTCCTTCTTGATAAAAAATAGAAGCAAAAAAAACAAGACTGGCTAATGCAGCCCTGCAATGGTCTGTGCGAACTCGAAGAGTGCCGACGATAGTCGACAAGTGAAGGGACGCGTTAGCGATGGGCAGCCTTTGCACCTCTGCCCACCTACCCAGTCATGAATCGATTCTTTTATTTATTTCAACATAAATCATATTCTTGATCTCTTAAAGTAGAATTAAATCACTTCATTAATAATAGTAGATTTTCATTGTCGTGATACACATTAAATCGATTTTATTCTTACTCCAATACTTATTTACCTAATTGTAAAAAAGGGAAGAAAATCACTTCTATGCAATGCAAACCTAAAAGGGTTTATTCTCGAAGAACAACATCTTGAAGGTGGATATTCAAAATTTCATAATTCGTATCTTGGAGGCATAATTTTAGTAGGTAAAATAAAATATGCAGAATTACATTATGTGAATCACCAAATCATAATCTACAATGAATTCAATATTGACTATTTCGATAAATACAAGCTTCTTTGCAAATTTAAAATGAATGATGATTTGATTTTTAAAACAACTTCGAAACTCAATAAAAAAATAGATTTCTTCCTGTCTCTTATACACATCTCCGAGCCCACGAGACAGGCAGAAATCT
>CAJXUU010000052.1 GCA_913061325.1 uncultured Saprospirales bacterium
TCTACACTATCCTCTTCGTCGGCAGCGTCAGATGTGTATAAGAGACAGACTTAAAACTTGATCATGAAGAATAAATCCAACATCATATTACTTTGCATAGCCTTGATTATATTATTGCTAGGTTTTTTGTTTTTCGAAATAAAAAATATACCTGATGTAAAATGGCAAGAAAGGTACGATTATGAAGACAAAGAACCAATGGGATTATATGTATTTAAGGAAGTTGTTACTAGATATTTTGAAGATGTAGATAGCAAAATTCAAAAAAGATATAATGATACAACAGCTACAAATGGGTTGTACTTTTATGGACTAAATTCATACAATCATTTGAATATTGACTCGGTTATCAATATATCTAGCAAAGGAAATGATGTCTTTATATTTTCAGAATATTTCCCTTACGACTTGAATGATACCATTGATAACTATTATACTTCAGAGTATCAATTTTCGGATTCCGTAAGCTTCAATTTCACCAACAATAACTTAGCATTTGATTCGGTTCTTACCTATCATTTTGTAGATGAAGAATTCTCCATACAAAATGAAGGCCATAATCTATTGAATGAAATAAATGGTTACAATGATGAACACAACCTTGTGTCCGCTAATGATAGTCTAATCCTTATGCTATCTATTCCAATAGGTAAAGGAAATATATATTACCATGTTCTGCCGCAGTTGTTTTTTAATTATTCCTATCGGCAACCTCAAATATTTAACTATACTGAACGTGTATTATCCCATTTGGCCCCAGACTACATTGTGTTTTTAAATACACTTACAAGTGTAGAACGACCTCCAGCTGAACACCCTCTTCAGTTTATCATGTCCTCACCACCATTGAAAACAGCATATTATCTTTTTGTAATCGGTTTGTTTCTATATGCTATTTTTGGAGGCAAACGAAAGCAAAAATCGATACCGATAACCGATAAAAACGAAAATACATCGCTAGAATATATAGAAACGGTAAGTCAGCTTTTCTACCAACAAGCCCAGCATGAAAAATTAGTAGCTCATATGAAGACCGTATTTTTTCATAAAATGGAACAGAAGTATTTCATTAAAAAGGACCATCCTGACTATTTAGAAATTCTTACTAAAAAGTCCAAAATACCAAAAGCAGATTTGCAATATATACTAGATAGGTTTCGGAATCTTGATGAGAAATATACCTTTAGAGACGATCAATTGGTCAGTCTTAACAAGAGATTGGACCAGATATATGCTTTTATAAATAAGAAAAATTAATACCTATGATAAACGAGCACAATGATCTTATTCCTTCAGATGGACAGAATAACGAAAATGCGGATAACAAAGAAGTGGAATCTAATTCTGAACCTACAAATCTTGAGACTGCAGCCGTTCAACCAGACACACCGCCGGACTATGTATCATCTAGATATCAAGTAAGTCCAGAGATGAATTATTTCATGGAAAAAGTGCGTTCGATCAAAAATGAGTGCAAAAAAATGGTTGTCGGTCAAGAGGAAAATATTGAACTCATATTGACCTGCATTCTTGCTGGAGGACACGTTTTGCTGGAGGGTGTTCCAGGAATAGCTAAGACACTGACTGCAAAGGTTCTATCTAAAGCCATTGAAGCAGATTTTTCTAGAATCCAATTTACACCTGATTTACTTCCTTCTGATATTATAGGTACTTCTGTATATAAAATGAATACTTCAGAGTTCAAATTTGAGAAAGGACCTGTTTTTTCTAATGTAGTTTTGATCGATGAGATCAATCGTGCACCAGCAAAAACGCAATCTGCGCTATTTGAAGTAATGGAAGAGAAGCAGATTTCATATGATGGGATTCAATACGAAATGTCTTTTCCATTTGTAGTAATAGCAACTATGAATCCCATCGAACAAGAAGGAACATACAAATTACCAGAAGCGCAACTGGACAGATTTCTTATGAAACTCAAACTCGGATATCCAGACTTGGACGAAGAAATCAATATCCTCCAAAAATTTAAAGACGACGTGCATAAGCCAGATCTCAGTATTGTAAATGCTATGGTGACGCCTGACGAGCTAGCAAAAATGCAAAAAGTAGTTAGTAATGTACATGTCGAAGACCAATTGTATAAATACATATGCGAATTGGTACAAGAAACGCGTAATCATGGAAAAGTGTATCTGGGTGCGTCTCCAAGATCATCACTGGCCATCTTAAAAACTGCAAAAGTGAATGCAGCTATTCTAGGCCGATCTTTTGTGATACCTGACGATATTCAGTATGTAGCACCACACATTATCAACCATAGATTGATCCTTACACCTGATGCGGATATGGAATCCATTACTCCTGAATCAATCATAAAGGAGATTATAGCTGAATTAGAAGTACCAAGGTAGATACCAAAAAAGAATTAATGAATCTGTACCTCAATAGAAGATTTTATATTGGAATAGCAATATGCATAGTTGTATTTTTGCTAGGCTACTCCTACCCTATTTGGAATGATATAGGATGGTGGTGTATTAGATTATTGATTCTTCTTGTTGCTATTGAGTTTACGCTATTAAAATATAATTCAAAGAATATAGGTATCTCAAGAACTGTCTCTGATAAACTGTCACTAGGAGATACTCAGCATGTCCAATATGAGATTTCAAATGATAGCAAAATCCCCCTTCATTATGAACTCACAGATGAACTACCTATGCAACTGCAACATAGAAATTTCATACAACGGTCAATTATAAATGCAGAGGATCGTAAAAAAATAAAATACAGAATAAGACCGACAACAAGAGGAGTTTATTGTTTTGGCAAGTTACATATCTATGTGAATTATCCATTTCTTGGTCTTGTTCAAAGAAGAATATCTGTAGATATAAAAAGGGAAGTCGGTGTTTATCCTTCATTTATTCAGATGCGTAATTTCGAACTTCAGGTATTTTCTCAAACTGCAAATATGGCGGGGATAAGACGGATCAGACAAATCGGAGAAAACGATGAATTCGAACATATTCGCAACTATGTACAAGGCGATAACATACGATCTATCAATTGGCGTGCTACTTCTAGAAGAGGAGAATTGATGGTGAATCAATATGAAAACTCTCGATCTCAAATGGTGTACTGTATCATTGACAAAGGTCGATCTATGAAAATGCCTTTCGGAGGATTGACTCTTTTGGATTATGCCGTAAATACCTCTCTAGTGCTATCGAATATTATTCTCAAAAAACATGATCGGGCTGGATTAATTACTTTTTCTAATAAAATTGGTGCCATAATAAAGGCCTCAGCTCAACATAATCATCTTCAAAAATTGACAAACTATTTATACAAGCAAGTGACTGGTTTCAATGAATCAAATTTTGAATTGTTATTCTATACTCTTCGTTCACAACTTTCGCGACGGAGTGTGCTTTTGTTCTTTACTAATTTCGAGCAACCAATTGAATTGAGAAGAAACCTCAAATATCTCAAATCCCTGAATCAAAAACATTTGCTGGTCGTGATTCTATTTAAAAACACGGAATTAGAATCAGTAAAAGATATGCCCACAACAAAGATGAAGGATATATATTTTAAAACCTTCACCCAAAAGTCCATCATGGAAAAAGAAAAGATAGCAGCAGAGATAAAAGCAAATGGAATACAAGTGATTCTGACAGCACCTGAAGATCTATCCGTAAATACTGTAAACAAATACTTAGAAATCAAGGCGAAGCGGATGAGATAACTGACTTCTTTTCATCTAACCACAACTTATCTATTGTTTTCTTATTTTACTTTCGACTAATTCATCAACAAATACTAAATCATGGAAATTCTTGATACAGATATCATTACAAACCAAGGTCATGTAGAATATGCTACTTTTAGTAATAGGTTCTTAGCCTCTTTAGTAGATTTTTTAGTTATGGCCGTTCCAATTGGGGGTACGATTTATTTTGGATTCATGGAGAAAAACATGATGCTAATGCTATTGTGCACCATTATAGCAGGATTATATAAACCTTTGATGGAAGGAATTTATAGCGCCACATTGGGTAAAATGGTAGTAGGGATCAAAATGGTTGATAGTGATCATGAAGATTTAGATTTAGTCCAATCATTTACTAAGAATGGAATTTACTTGATCAGCAGTACAATGAGTATAATGACCACTTTTTGGATATTTGGGCAAGACACTTTCCTAGAGGCAGAAGGTTTCCTAGCGTCTTCAATGGCGACACAAAATAATCCTTATCAAACGATAACTTCTATATGGAGTTTTGTAATTCTAATATCATGTTTCATAATGTTAGCATCTGATACGAAGCAAACACTTCATGATAGAATAGCAAGTACTTTTTGTATTAGAAAATAAAAAATATAGATAGTAGTTAATAATTTGAAGGCTCGAATTTAAAGAAATTTATGGTTTCCGCAATTTCTTAAAAAACTTCATAATTACGACTCTAACCCATCCATATCTAACAAATCTGAAAGATCAATATCATCTTCTTCATCTGAACTCTCGTTTGCTTTGCTAGCATCTTCAAGCAGTTCTTCTAATGCAGCATTTTCATCTACAATCTCTATTCCATCTTCACCAATTGTGGCATTCACGATCTTAACTTCGATATCTTCTACTCCCAAAACACTTGAGATAAAATCTATCATTTCCTGTGGATTATCTTTATTCAGTGCATCTCCATGCTCATCAAAAGCTTCATCAAGTGCGGTCATGGCATTATCTATGAATCCCATTGTCTCTTGCAATTTCTCTTTATCCCCAGTCTGATAGTATTCACTGTCATCTTTGCAATCCCACGTATCGAAGTATTTTGAGGAGAGATATTTAAGTAACTTCACTATTTCAATATGGGTTTCTGTGCCTCCAAACTGAGTTTTTGTGAATGCATAATAGTCATCATCCTCAAGAAATCGTTTGATATCATCCTCAGGAAATACTGACAACATAGGAGAAACCAACCTTCCATCAGAAAGAAATGTCATACTAATTGGTTCACATCCTTTTGGGCCAGTCATAATTCCATTTAATATCAACCCTGACTCAGAAGCTGACCCTTCCTTAGATTTTATGATTTGATAATCCCAATCTCTAGCTTCTGAAATATCTACTAATTCATCGGTGATATCATCAATGAGTGTTGTCGATTTAAGTGTTCCTTTATAATGAAGTGTTACTCCCATGATGCAAAGATAAGAGAAATACGTATGAAACAATAAAATGATATAAGTCAAATATCAAAAGAATCCTCTTAAATAAAATTTGTGTCAGGAGCAACACAACATCATAACTCTCTAAATACCTGAATGTTATACACTAAACCAAATACTTAACTCTATTAATTATCACTTTTACCTTTAAATATTGAAACAAATCAATCATGTGATCGTCATTTTCATGAAGTCACATTTCGTCTAGACTTTTCTCGCATTCATCTCCATTTTAAGCTAACTCATATAGTACCTTGCATAAACTTAGTACTATGCTATACATTGTAGCTAAATATCACATACCTTTGTCCGATAGAATTACTATTACTAAAACAAGAGGTACTTAATACCAGACATGGATTTACCTCCTCTAAAAATCTTAACAATGAAAAAGCTAATCTATCTATTTTCACTTTTGCTGTACAGTATTACAGTTTCCACAGCACAAAATGGCACAGTCACTGGCCAAATAATCGATGAAGAAGGAATACCACTTGAATACGCAAACATTCTAATTTTGAATGCTGCAGATTCTACACTTTATAAAGGTGGACTGTCTGAAGAAGAAGGAAAATACATATTAGATCGGATAGCTGACGGTTCATATCTTATTCATTCCACTATGATTGGATTTGGGAATGCATATTCAGAATCTTTTAAAATTACGAATTCAAACACTATAGAAATACCTACTTTAAAATTGACGAATGGTATTGAAATAGACCAAGTCACAGTCACGGCTAAGAAACCTTTTATAGAACTGAAGGCCGATAAAATGATTGTTAACGTAGCTAACTCTAGTGTAAGTGCTGGTAATTCTGCGTTAGAAGTCTTAGAGAAATCACCAGGAGTAATCGTCGATAATAACAATAATATAAGTCTTAGAGGAAAGCAAGGTGTACTGGTCACTATTAATGGCAAGAACCAATATATGTCTGGAGATGAAATCACAAGACTACTTGAAACGATGCCGGCAAGTAATATTGACAATATTGAAATCATAACCAATCCATCATCTAAATATGATGCTGAAGGAAATAGTGGAATTATCAACATTGTATTAAAGAAAAATGAAAACCTTGGTTCTAATGGATCTGTATCAACTCAAGTACGCCAAGGATGGAGAACTAGTCACAACCATAATCTAAATCTGAACTATAGGTCTGAGAAAATTAATATTTACGGAGCTGGAGAGTATTATGTTTGGGGATGGGAACAGAATCTTCAATTAATGAGAAACATTCCATTTGAAGGAGGATTAACATCTTTTAATCAATTGGCAAACATGGTAGAGACCGGCGATGGATACAATCTCAGCTTGGGAATGGACTGGAATGTGAGTAACAATACTTCAATCAGTCTCCTTGCTAAACGAGATCAAGGTGACGAAGAAGACCTCAATGATAATACAACCAATATTAGTGGAGACAATTCTCCAGCATTTAGTACCCTGAAAGTTAACACTGTTGGAAATGAAACCAATAACAGACAGAACTATAATGCCAACGTCAATCATAAATTCAACGATAATGGTTTAGATCTATCTTTCGACATTGACTATAATACATACGACAACAACGAATTAGTGAACTATGACAATTTCTTTTTGAATGATAACAACGAGGAAGTTGATGCACCATTTTACTTAAGAAATAATCGGAATACTGCGATAGATATCATTGCATCAAAATTAGATCTTACGCTCCCAATATCAGAAAAAGTAAATCTCGAATTAGGAACTAAATTAAGTATGGTAAATACTGATAATGGCACAAAATTCGACCACAAAGATTCTCAAGGCACTTGGATAGATCAAATCGACAGAAGTAATGATTTCACTTATAGTGAAGATGTTATGGCAGCATACGTTAATGGATCTGGCGCAATTGGTTCTTTCATGATACAAGCGGGTGTAAGAATGGAACATACTACATCTGAAGGTCGATCGATAACTCTTGACAAATCTGTACCAAGATCTTACACTGATTTATTTCCTAGTCTGAGCATTTCAAAGTCTATCAAAGAGAAACATAATCTAAGTGCTACATTCAGCAGAAGAATAGAGCGACCAAATTATAAGGATTTGAATCCATTTGAAAATTACTTAGATCAGTATACATTTCAAAAGGGAAATCCATTTTTGAACCCTCAGTACACAAATGCATATGGTCTAAATTATGCAATGGGAAAAAAGCTATTTGTAGCATTGAACTATAGCCACACTACAGATGCCATCACAGACGTAATCGAGCAAGTATCGGCAGAAAACAAAAACTACCAGACCAATCAAAATCTTGACGACTTCAATAATATCAGCATCACAATTTCAGCTCCTAAAGTATGGACAGAATGGTGGGTTTCTAGATTAAATTATACAGGGTTTTATACTGATTTCAAATCAGCTATCCCATCAGGAACATTGGATAATCAAAAATTCACAAATATGGTCAACCTGAATAATGAACTAAAAATTCCTGGAGGATGGAATCTTGAAGTATCAGGAAGGTATCAAGGAAAACTCACCTTTGGGTTGTTCGAAATCGATCCCCGTGGTAGTGTGGATGTTGGGCTTTCAAAAGGTATACTTAATGGAAAAGGGACCATCAAGCTTAATGTAAGTGATGTATTCAGAACTAATAATAGTAATGTAACAATCGATCAAGATGATATTGATTTCTTAGGAATTCAAACAAATGATACGCGTAGAGTTACTTTTAATCTAAGCTATCGCTTTGGAAATGATAAGGTGAAAGCCGCTAAGAAAAGAAAAACAGCTGCTGCCGAAGAAAGTGGAAGGATATAACATTTAACATGTTTACATAAATAAAGAAGGGATCTTAATTAGATCCCTTTCTTTATTTATTTTGTTCTTATAAAAATTATGCCCCTTGCTCCAATGCGGCTTTCTTAACAGCTTCAGCTACTTTTGTGGCCACACTCATATTCAGTGTTGCTGGTATTACCTCCATAGCGTTTGGATATTTTATACAATCTGCAATAGCATAAGCTGCAGCAAGTTTCATCTTTGGAGTAATTCGTTTGGCTTTTGCATCAAGAGCTCCTCTGAATATTCCAGGAAATCCAAGTACATTATTCACTTGATTAGGAAGATCACTTCTCCCTGTTCCTACAACCAATGCTCCTCCTTTGTATGCTTCTTCAGGCATAATTTCAGGTTGAGGGTTAGCTAGTGCGAATACTATTGACTTATCAGCCATAGTAGCAATATCTTCTGATTTGAGAATATCACCGACGCTTACACCAATGAATACATCCGCATTTTTAATAGCATCCTTTAAACCTCCTGATATATTTGTTGGATTGGTATATGTGAGAAGTTTCTTTTTAGCATCATTCAAGTTATCTCTATCTCGAGATATGATTCCTTTGGTATCACATACAAGAATTTCCTTTACAGGGATACAAGCCGTTTCATTTGCATTATCTACACATCGCAATAATTTAGCAATGGCAATACCTGCAGCACCAGCACCATTGATAACTACTTTAATATCTTCCAACTTTTTACCAGCTACTTTACAAGCATTGATCAATCCTCCAAGAACAACTATGGCTGTCCCATGCTGATCGTCATGAAATACCGGAATACCAATATCTTGCAATCTTTCTTCGATTTCTAAGCATCTAGGTGCTGATATATCTTCTAAGTTCACACCTCCAAAAATTGGAGAAATTAGTTTTACTGTTTCTATTATTTTTTCTGTATCCTGAGTATCTAGTGCAATTGGAAATGCATCAATACCAGCAAATCGCTTGAATAACATCGCTTTTCCTTCCATGACTGGAATCGAAGCTTTTGCACCAATATTACCTAAACCTAAAACAGCACTTCCATCTGTGACTATGGCTACGCAGTTTCCTTTGATCGTGTAATCCCAAACTTTCTCTTCATCCGCTGCGATCTCCAAACATGGAGCCGCTACACCTGGTGAATAAACCAATGAAAGATCATGCGTGCTATGAACATCCATCTTTGCTGCTATCCTTATTTTCCCCTGATGTTTTTTATGTAAAGCGAGGGCTTCTTTGTCGTAATTCATGTTGTACTATTTTTATGTACTTATTTCGAAATCAGTTTCCGTTTTGTTTTGTCTTCGTAGTAACTGTTTCGGAAAGCATATTGTTTTTATTCGTTTATTTGTGACAGTTTATAAAACTATAAATGCAACAAATGGAATATTTAAAACTAACGGGCAAAGATACCTTTTTTCTCATAGCTGGACCTTGCGCCATTGAAGGAGAAGCTATTTGCATGCAAATAGCGGAGCGATTGGTCGATATTACACAACGGCTTGATATTCCATTTATCTTCAAAGGATCTTATAGAAAAGCAAATCGATCAAGAATTGACAGTTTTACCGGGATTGGAGACGAAAAAGCACTCAGGATATTAGAGAAAGTAAAATCTACTTTTGATGTTCCAATCACCACTGACATACATACGGATGAAGAAGCTGTTTGGGCAGCTGATGTTGTTGATATATTACAGATTCCTGCCTTCCTTTGTAGACAAACAAATCTATTAGTTGCAGCGGCCAAAACAGGTAAAATTGTAAATATTAAAAAAGGACAATTTCTTAGTCCCGAAGCAATGCAATTTGCAGTGAATAAGGTGAAAGATAGTGGCAATAATCAGACTCTGGTTACTGAGCGTGGTACTACATTTGGATACGGAGATATGATTGTAGATTTCCGAGGATTGCCTACTATGTCAACACTTTGCAAGTCACCCGTAATAATGGATTGTACACATAGTCTTCAACAGCCAAATCAAACAAGTGGCGTAACCGGTGGCAGGCCAGATATGATAGAAACCATCGTAAAAGGAGCAATTGCTGTCGGCGCAGATGGTCTGTTTATTGAAACTCACCCTGATCCTGCCAATGCTAAGTCGGATGGAGCCAACATGTTGCAGATTGATCAATTAGAGGAAATTTTGATAAAAGCTAAAAGAATAAAAGAGGCGATTAGATAATTTTTTTAGCTATTGTTTTAAATATATCAAACTTTTGATTTTCATAACAATTGCGTATTAATGGAATATAATAGTTCAGTTCTCCTTTTGTTTTTGTCGCTCGCCGCGACTGGCGTTCATTTTCTGTCTTGACACAGAAAACGAACCAAAAGAAGTCAAGACTTTAATAGCTTCTAAACGCTTTTTGAAACACAAATTGTCTAAACTCGTAAAACTCGCTGACGAGCGTTTGCTGCACAAGCCACTCTCTGCTCAAACAGTTACAAGCTTTTAACGCTAATTTATATTCCAAAAATCTAAATCCATTAATGTCGTTTTGAAAAAATCAATATTGGTTTCAAAAATAGTCTATTCAATTCAGCACCTTTACAAGACCTCCCATTTTTCTTTTATTTTCTAGGCAAAAACACCTCAGCCATCATACACCTCACACTTCCACCACCATAATATTCGATGGTATCAATATTGATTGGTAGAAGATTGGTTTTAGCGGATAAAAACTCAATTTGCTTCTCGTTCAAAGAATTGTACGCAGTTTGTGACATTACCAAAAATGTATCTCCTGAACTATTTCTTACTTGGAGCATATTTCCAGCGAATGCTTCCATTTGATCAAAAGATATATTTACAACTTCTTTGCCAGTTTCTTCTAATCTATTAAGTAAGTGATCAAGTTCTTCTTTTTTGGCAATACTTGCAGTGCACAGCACCGCAAAGTCTTCTCCCAATGCCATCATAACATTTGTATGATAGATAGCATCTCCATTTCTATCTACAGAATGGAAAACAACGCGTTCTGACCCCATCAACACACAAAACTTATCAATAATTTGAGGATCAGTTCTTTCACTCAAGCAAGCATACATGATATTGCGATCACGATCAAAAAGCATACTTCCTGTACCTTCAAGATACATCTCATTTTCTTCATAGTGCTCAAAAGTATATCTACGGTCAACTTCAAAGCTTTTTTTGAGACCTTCTATTATTTCTTCTCTTCTTTCAATCCTTCTGTTTTTGGCAAACATTGGGTACGTAACTACGGCACCATTATCATGAAATGAGATCCAATTATTTGGGAAAATTGCATCCGGTTTTTTAGGTTCTTTTGTATCTTCTACTACAATGATATCTACACCTTTTGACCTTAGTATTTTCACCATGGCATCAAACTCGTCTCTTGCTTGAGAAGCGATATCCTTTTTGGATTCTCCTCTATCATTTGATTGGAATGCATTGTTTTCAGCCGTCTCCGCATTGAAGCCAAAGTTTGCTGGTCGTACCATCATTATTGTGTCAGTCGTATGTGCCATCAGGTATAGTTTTATAGAGGGCGAAAATATACTTTAGGACTGATATATTTGTATGTATTATGAAAAAGTGTTGGAAAATATTAAGATCAAGTTATCACCTTACAAACAGCAATGAGTTCTCACTAGATTCACGCTCTTCAAATCGATAATTATCATAATCAAAACCTCTTAAATCTGAAGGGTCAGTAATTTGATTTTCGGCGATATATCTTGTCATCGTTCCTCTCGCTTTCTTTGCAAAAAATGAAACGAAATTGTATTCTCCATCTTTATCTTCTCTGAAATCAACGTCAATAACATTTGCTTTTAGTTTTTTCTTATTAACCGCTTTATAGTATTCATTAGAAGCAAGATTGACAATAGTATCAGTTCCCATCTCTTTCAGTTCCATGTTAAGTGATTTAGTGATCATGTCACCCCAGAAATGATAAAGGTTGGTTCCTTTTTTGTTTTCTAGTCTAGTTCCCATTTCTAGTCTGTAGGGTTGCATTCTATCAAACGGTAAGAGTAAGCCGTATAAACCACTTAGTATCCTAACATGCTTATTCACATATTCCAAACTTGGCTTATCCATAGTCTCTGCATCCAATCCGGTATACACATCACCTTTGAATGCCATTATCGCAGACTTAGAATTCTCATCTGTGTATTCTTTAGAGAAGGTCTTATATCTCCTCCTATTAAGTACAGCTAGATTATCACTGATGTGCATCATTGATTTGATCTCCTCTACCTTTTTCTTTTTTAAAATTCGAATCAGTCGATTGATCTCAAGAGTGAATCGAGGTATTGTCAATTCTGCAATCGTATCTGAAGTTTCGAAATCCAAAGTTTTCGCAGGAGATAAAAGTGTAATCATACTTATTTTATGTTCTATTATATAAGAGGATGCAAAGCTATGAAAAGAGAAAGTTTAAATACCGCTTTTTGTTTAAGGAATGAAACAATAATAAAGTGACATACAGCTTTTATACTAAATATCTAGCCTGCCAATCTTTAAAAGCTTGGTAAGCTTAATGATAGGTCTCGGTCAAGGTTTGCACCATTTATTAATTTCGCTCCTACAGAGCTTAAATGATATTACATTTCTATGCCGAAGGGTTGAAACCCATCGCAATAGAAATATCACGCTTACAGCGTTTAATCAAAATTGTGGATACAAAACAGGAACTACAGATATTTTTCATTTGACATTCCTATTTATTTTACCTTTGAAAATATTACCCTACCTCTACAGTAACATCTTGATCTCTATCTTTTGATCTAGGCACTAACGCATCATAAATAAAAAATCCAATCTGTGTACAAATACCTAATAAGGGTTC
This sequence comes from uncultured Saprospirales bacterium, assembly GCA_913061325.1. Lineage (GTDB taxonomy): Bacteria > Bacteroidota > Bacteroidia > Chitinophagales > Saprospiraceae > CAJXUU01. The sequence goes on from CAJXUU010000052.1 coordinate 12,837, forward strand.
AATTATTACTTCGATCAAAATTTCAAAAAACAACATAATAATTTGAATTTCTAATTTATTGAAACAAGTTACCTTGTGCAAAGGACAGAAGGTAACCTAAACAAAAAAGGCTTCCTCAAAATGAGGAAGCCTTACTGTATTTTTTCAAGAAATTAATTCTTAGTTATTTCCACCACTCAAGATACTTGGTGCTTTTGCTGGCACTGACTTCTCTTCATCTAGCTTCAATATATTTCCTATTACTTTGATTACGTGTGCATCTCCACCTTCGTTCGTAGTAATTTTTACTGTCTTGTTGATTTTACCTAATCTATTGGTTGCGTATCTGATTTCGATATCAGCAGATGCACCTGGTAGAATTGGCTCTTTTGGCCATGTAGGAACAGTACATCCACAAGATCCTCTCGCATTCTTAATTACTAATGGTTCAGTACCAGTATTTGTAAAACTAACTTTTCTTAATGGCTCACCATGTTGATTTAATGTTCCGTAGTCAACAGTATTTGACTCTAAAGACATAATAGGTCCGCCAGTTTCCGGAGCGGGGGCTTCAGTTTTTGTTGGAGTTGTTGGTTCAGTAGATTGTGCTACAGCAACCATGCTGAATGCAGCAAAAACGAACGATAAAAGAAATAATTTTTTCATTGATATTTAATTTTATTTGTTTATTTTAAATCAGTATTACAAAAATAGGGATTTATATCGGATTAACAAGTTCATATACCATGCCGTCTTGTTAAACATGTGTTAATCGAAATGTCAGCAATTGACAATGACCAAATTTAATTAGAAAATCACCTTAGGATTGAATGCCAATACGAACAATCTTTTGTAAATTCGCGGTTCGACAATAATTACTCTTTAAATATATGTATTTAAGACGTTATTATTATATTAAGTCACTCCAACCTTGAGATATATGAATACTGAAATAAAAGACATTACAGCTAATTCAGAAAACGTTTCTAAATCCTCAAAATTTAGAGAAGAAGTGCTTCAAGATTTCTATACAATTGTGATGAGTAGAGAAGTCAGTCTTGTTGGCAGAAAAGAAGTGCTCACGGGTAAGGCAAAATTTGGGATTCTTGGTGATGGTAAGGAATTACCTCAAATCGCCATGGCGCGTGTATTCAAAAAAGGAGATTGGAGATCAGGATATTATAGAGATCAGACCTTTATGTTCGGTATTGGTGAGTGTACTGTCGAACAATATTTTGCACAATTGTATGCAGACACTAAGAATGATCCTTTCTCTGGTGGTAGACAAATGAACAGTCACTATGCAACACCTACTATCGATTCTAATGATAATTGGTTACCTCTAAAAGACCTTTATAATATTTCGTCTGATATTTCATGTACTGGTGGTCAGATGGCAAGAGGTTTTGGTTTGGCCCAAGCTTCAAAATTATTGCGTCAAGGACCAAATTTTCCTGAAAAAGATAAACTTACTAAAGACGGCAATGAAGTAATATTCTGCACAATAGGTGACGCTAGTACTTCAGAAGGTCCATTTTGGGAATCAATGAATGCTGCTACTGTAAATCGAGTACCACTAATTGCATGTGTTTGGGATGATGGTTACGGAATATCAGTACCCGTTGACAAACAAACAACAAAAGGGAGTATCTCTCGTGCAATGGAGGGTTTCCTTGTCGATGAGTCTGGCGATGGAATGCTCATATACACTGTAAAAGGATGGAACTACCCTGCCTTATGTGCTGTGTTCGAAAAAGTGACAGAAAAAGTAAGAAAAGAAAGTAGACCTGCACTTATCCATGTGCAAGAGTTAACTCAACCGCAAGGTCACTCTACTTCTGGTTCTCATGAAAGATATAAGTCAAAAGAAAGATTGCAGTGGGAAAAAGAATACGATTGTAATGTGAAATTCGAAGAGTGGATTCTTAAAAATGAATTGGCAACTCAAGAAGAGTTAGATATTATAAAAGAAAAAGCTGCAAATGATGCTAAAGAAGGCAGAACAAATGCTTGGAATACATATGCAGCTCCAGTAAAAGAGACCGTTAAGAATCTATTAGCAATCTATACTTCAATAGTAGATAAGTCTGAATCTGTAGTCGCTTTAGAAAAGGATCTAAATACATTATTAAATCCTGTGTACAGTGATGTTGTTAAAAATGCAAGAATCTTAAAGCAACATATGCTGGTAGAAACAGGTAAAACGCCTGAAGATTTACAGTCCTTCCTAGATGATTCTTTTGAATCTGCCAATGAAAAATATCATACGCATCTTTACAGTAGTTCTGATACTGCTGCTGTAAATATACCTGCAGTTCCCGCTGAATATAGCGAGAGTTCTAAAAATCTGAATGGATATCAGATCATCAATTCATTCTTCGATATAGCTCTAGACAAGTATCCTAACATGATCGGTTTCGGTGAGGATGTAGGTAAAATCGGAGATGTAAATCAAGGATTCGCTGGTCTCCAAGAGAAATATGGAGAGCACCGAGTTTTCGACACAGGAATCCGTGAGTGGTCTATTATGGGAATGGCGATTGGTACTGCAATGAGGGGTTTAAGGCCTGTTGCAGAGATTCAATATTTAGATTACTTATTATATGGTTTATCACCTCTTTCAGATGATCTTGCAACGTTAAGGTATAGAAGTAATGGCATACAAAAAGCACCCGCTATAATAAGAACTCGTGGACATAGACTAGAAGGTGTATGGCATGCAGGGTCTCCGTTGGGAATGATGATCAATTCTCTTAGAGGAATGTATATTCTTACACCTAGAAATATGGTACAAGCAGTGGGATTCTATAATACGCTACTACAAGCTGATGATCCAGCTATCGTTATAGAATGCCTAAACGGATACAGACTCAAAGAAACATTACCTGACAACTTAGGAGAATATACGCTTCCTCTTGGTGTACCCGAAGTTCTTCAAGAAGGTACTGACATCACAATAGTGACATACGGTTCATGTGTTAGGGAAGCCGAGAAAGGAATCAAAATGTTAGAAAAAACAGGAGTATCCATCGAGTTGATCGATGTACAATCTCTTCTTCCTTTTGACCTAGAACACTCGATCGTAGAATCTCTCAAAAAAACAAACAAAATTATATTTTTAGACGAAGACATGCCAGGTGGAGCAACCGCTTTTATGATGAAAGAAGTACTGGAAACACAAGGCGGATATCAATATCTTGATGCACCTCCAGTGACAATAAGTGCTTGGGAACACAGACCTCCGTTTGGATCAGATGGTGATTACTTCACCAAACCTGGACCAGAAGATATATTCGATGAGGTAATGGAAATAATGAGGGCTTATGAGCCAGATAGGTTTTGGTAGGTTTCATGTATTTGTTTAACAAAGGCTGTTTAGGGTTTTGCTTGAGAGGTTGTTTATGTTACTCTTTTGGATTATGAACCGTCAAGTGTACCTGACGGACGAACAAAGGACGTCTGACATGGACACACAATGTTACTATGCGTTTCATTTATCCGCTAAAAATTCGGTATATCTTAACTTTATTATTCTGGAATTCTATTTCTAACGTTCCCATATTGATTCCAATAGTAGCTGGACCGAGATTATAATAGATTTTATTTTCAAATTCATTTGTTAGTTTACCAAGTAATTTAAAAATCTCTTCTTTCGATTTCTCCTTGAGATGATAATTCTTAAGTAAGTCTCTTCTCATGTTCCACCTAAGCTGCTCATTGCTCTCAGTTTCTTTTTGAGACAGAATCCATTTTTCTGAATCGAATTTGGTTGATTGCAAATAGTCATTTAAGTAAGGCATTATAACCAGAAGCATTAAGCCAATTATAATACTTGAGAATATTCCTACTATAATTTTCATTTATTTAGAGTTCAGTTCTTTCGTTTTCTCTTCATTTTCGCTAACATCCAAGAGTATGTGGAGTATCACTAAAAGGAAGATTCCATCATACTCAGTGCCTCAGTGTTAGCCTACGTCTTTTTAAGCTGTTAGAATTAATTCTGGGTCAATATTAAGTTTTGTGTATAAACCTCTAGCCAAATCAATAGTCAATCCTCTTTTACCGTTAATAATTTCACTAATACGTGATGGAGTTGTTCCAAGGATTTTAGCCACGTCCTTTTGCTTCAATTTCCTCTGACACATCCTTAACTCTATCATTTCTACGAGGTTACTTGCCTCAAATGCATAATTTTCATCTTCGTATAAAGCTATTTCATCTGAAATCTTATCCATTTCTTTCTCATTTAACTTACTCAATTCTCCTTCATTAGTCATTTGTTTGAGTAAATCTTCCAACATTTTCGACTTCTTTTTGTATTCTGAATTAGTCATAATATTCTATATTCCCTTTGCATTAACTTTATCATATTCTTTATGAATTCCAAAAAATCTTATATAAACTTTTCTAGATGCCAAAATTACAATAGCTACTAATCTATAATCGTTTCCTTTGATATCAAATACATACCTGTTGCTTCCAACATAATCTACAGTTCGAAAATCATTTCTTATATCATTGATATTATTCCAATTAGCCTACTTGACTATTTCATACCAATGTAGTAATGGTATTTTTGACGAAGGTTCTTTTTCCGCATACTCCTCTAATTTCCATGGTGTAACAACTCGCATCCAATAAATTTACAAAGCAAGTATATGGAATTTAATTCTACTAAATGGAATGTTTTAGTTTCTCCTTCTTTACTGTTGGAGACTAACGGCCTTCGGGATATGTGGAGTTGGGAGCGATAGCGACTTTACCGTAGCATAGCGGAGGCATCTTCACATAACACGGGTTTGCCCGGAGGCCGTTATGATGGAATTTCGGAGCGCAGCGGAGGAATTCTATCATAACGGTTGCGATAAGAAGCGTAACAACGATAGGAAGTTATGCTTATTTATCGCTTGTTAGGTGCTGGCACTTTTACGTCTGCATAAATTTTATTAAGGCTACATCTATTTACATTATTTTCTAATAATAAATCAATAATAATTTATTACTTAGTTTCTAAAATTTCCTCAGAACTCAATTAATTAGTACTATAGGTGATTTCGCCAGTTGTCGGATCATAATGTAAGACACCCTCTCCTAGTCCATGAGGGACGCCCCTGATAGGCTTAATAAATAACCCATCACTTCCAGAAGAATTCAGATCATTTCCGCTGGCATTAATAATGATGGAATTATCGTGTTGAGCAGTATTTCCAGCACCAGCACCTATAGCAACCGCTGCAGTTCCTTGTGAGTTTTCTCCTGCTCCATTTCCAATTGCTACTGCATCAAAACTTTGATTTGTTTGGCCAGCATCTAGACCGACAGCTATAGAAGCAAATCCTTGATTGTCTGATCCTGCTCTATTTCCAATTGCCACTGCCTCAGGACTTTGACCAAATTCGCCAGCATATCGACCGATAGCTATAGAAGTAGATCCTTGCAAGGCTGATCCTGCTCTATTTCCAATGGCGACCGCATTTAGTCCTTGTGAGTTTGCTCCTGCATCTAGACCGATAGCTATAGAAGTAGATCCTTGAGAGGCTAATCCTGCTCCATTTCCAATGGCGATCGCATTTTGTCCTTGTGAGTTTTCTCCTGCACTACTTCCAATTTTTACTTCATCAGAGCCTATTACCCATTGTGTTCCATCCCAATATAGGAATTCTCCAAAAGTAACACCGGCAGGAATTATAGCGCCAAAAGAAGAGGCATCTCTAACAGCAAATGTTCCATCGGCAAGACGAACAACAACAAAAGCAGCTGTATTATCGGTCACTGCTGTAGAAACTTTTAGAGATCCAGTTATTTCTACAGATTGGGTATTTGCTAAAAAAGGAATAAATAGAATAAGGTAAAATACAAATGAAAATTTTCTCACGATGTTAAGTTTTAGTTTAATGTTAATGTAATAATATTTTGTTATTGATAATCTAGTAAAATGAATTTAATCCATCAATCTTCCCTCAATCTTCCCATATTAAGTCTCCAGAATCCAGTTTTATTATTTAATTCAATTTTACAGATTGATATACCTATTGGTCAAGTAGGTAAGAGGAATTTCACCTCAAACCTCTCACAGAACCGTACGTGATAGTCTCCCATCATACGGCTCTTATTATACATAAAGTTATGGCTTCGTCTTTTTTTCATTTCAACCGTGATTTCAGGTACTTAGGGTCTCTTCTCATATCAGAAACACCTAATACGATCAACTCAGTATCATTGAAGGAATAGTAAAGAAAATAATCTTTGATGATTTTGAGACGAATTCTATCATTCTCTGTGACACGACCAATTTCTGGAAATTCTAATAATCTTGCTATGGCTTGATCGACTATGTTTATAAGTTTCTGCTAATACCTTGAAGAATCATTTCTAACGTCCCAATAGTCTATGATATCTTTAAACTGAACTTTTGCCTCTTTAGTCCACTTAACTTGCAAGACCATCTCTTAGCTCTTTCATTACTTGATCATGAGAAATTGTTTGACCAGCATCCATTTGTTTCAGACTCCTTTCAAGTCCTTTTTTATGCTCCTCGGGTATCTTAAAAACCTCATTTCGACTAGATTCTAAATCAATGATGCTAAGGAGTTCTTCTAGAAGATAATCTTCATTTAACTCTTCGATCTTTTCTTTTAGTTTATTTTTCAGTTCTACAGTAGACATAACGATTCGATTTGGATAATAAGATAACGCTTTTAATCAACAAAAAATGCCATTTCTATCGCTTTACCATTCGCTCCAAACTTCTATCAGAAAATCTCAGCGAATAAAATCCTAGATGATTATAGACATTCACACCAACTACTTTTGACGAATTTTCAATCAATTGATCACTAATTAGGATTAGGATAGGCAGTAATAATTCTACAAGTCGTATTTTGAGATTCTTTCTGAACCGCGAAGATTATTTGCGTACAGTAATATTTATCGTTCGAAGCACTCTTTTTTACCTATGATGAGCCATAACGGTTCTGTGATATGGAGCGGACGCAGCGATAGCAAGTCTGATCTCATATCATTTGTTACACAACGTTTTATTCTTTTCTGTATTGAAAATATTTCACTTCTTTTGATATCAAAGATAATTTGGCATATCCACCTCTCATTCCAATATAAACTTCATCTTCATTTTTTACGGAGATAGAATTTGGATATAGGGAAGACCAGAATGCCTCTTTTACTATGTTATCCTTATTAAAATTCTCAACTACCGTAAACATTTGGTGTCCTGCGATTAAAATTTTGTTCCTAAAAATCGACACTGCCTCTGGTGCACTGTCTAATCTTACAACTTCTTCATAACTAAATTCATTATCAATTCTTTTCAGCTCATAAAGTGCCCCACCAGAATCCATCCCATGGGCTATTCCAACTAAGAAATAGATTTTGCTCTTAAACTCGAAGACAAAATTTATTGGGATTTTCCATATGGAAATAGTATCAAGAATATTATCACTTGAAATAAAATTTAACGCTCCTCCAAATTCACCGCTATTTATTATTTCTAATTTTCCATCTTCCAATTCAAAAAAAGACTTATCAGATTTAGGTTCTGCCATTTTTAACTCTCCATCCTCTAAATCTACAGCTACTTCAATATTTGAATGATTCATTGTCGTCCAAAAATAATGGCTGTTTAGTTGATTCTCTTTTATCTCTTGAAATTCACTTTGGAAATAAATTTCACCTGTCAACTCGCAAGTTGGTCTAATAGAGTTGTTCTCGTTTCTCCAATTCGAATTTTGGCATGAACAGAGTATAGAACATATTGAAATGATTATGATTGATTTGAATTTCATGTTTCTTAATGGTGTGTAACTATCTTTTAAACGCATAAATCTATATCAGTATACGTAGTTTTTCCCATTCCTAAATCACAGCAAAAAACGTCTTATACATAATAAAATTTTCACATTCAATAACTTACAAATAAACCTCTCGCTCATAACCGTGTATACCCGAGTATTATCTGAATAGAAACGTTTATAATTGGTTAATCAATCCTGATCTTAATTGTAATCCCACGTAATATAATCAATTAATATTTAGCAAAAAACAAACCTCAAACCACATTCAAAAAATTCCATTCCATACCATTACTTCATAATTCTTGCAATACTTTTATACTTCTATGCTTTGATGGATCATAGAATATCTCTATCTCCATTTGAGAGATTTTCATACGGTAAAGATTTACATTATACCTAGTGGTGTGCGCTTAAAAGTGAGGATGATTAAAAATTGCTATTTAAGGCTTAAGGATAGCTTATTGCAAACCTTTAAATAAACGAAACCCCTGTCAATTAAAACCAAGCTAAATTAGGCACTTGAAATTTGAATTCCAGTTGTTTTGTTCCAATATTTTCTTCTTCTCTAACCAAGCTTTTCAGTATTATTCAGGACTTTCACAGTATCAATATAGCTCATAATATGTGTACATAGCATTGATACCATAGTCTGTTTAAAACATTGCACACAACGCTGTGTGTAAACGTAAGTGGGGCGTATGGCCCCACATGTCGTTTTGCATTTTGTTAGCGGTAGAACTCATTCTATTTGTACGCAATTACGGCACTTGAAGGTCCAGTTAGTGCTATTATGCTTGTCGATTTAAAGCCGACTTGTTTGGTCCACTTATTGAAATCATCAAATGTATAATCAAATCCATCAGCAGTTTCAATAAGCATATTCAAACTCATCATCATCCCAAATGCATTTTGCTTTCTATCATTATCAATCACAGCTTCGATTGCGATAAATGCACCTCCATCTGGCAAGGCATCGTAGGCTTTCTGAATTAGCTTAATTTTATTTTCCTCATCCCAGTCATGCAGTATATTGCCCATTGCAACAACATCTGCCTTTGGCAATTCTCCTGTAAAGAAATCACCGCTTACAGCTTTTACACGGTCTGCAAGTTGAAATTTTTGAATGGTTTCATTCGCAATCGGTTCTACAGGAGGCAAATCGAAGGTGGTGCATATCATATGAGGATTATGTTTTGCCACCATAAGAGATAACACTCCCGCAGAACCACCTACGTCCAAAAACGTATTATAATTTGAAAAATCAAAATGCTGTGCTAATGCCATAAAGTTACCAACTTGCATTCCCGTCATCGCATTGACAAATTCCTTCAGCAATACAGGATTTTTATATAAAGTTTCAAAAACGGGTTCTCCTCCTCCTTTTACTTCATTCTGTGCAAGTCCGGTAGTAAGTGCTTCATCTAAAGAGCCCCAAAATCCAAATAGGCGGTTGTTCATCATTTCTAATATACCTCCGATGTAAGAAGGTTTACCTTTGTCCAAAAATGTGTCTGTGTCTATACTATTTGAATACTCGGCATTCTCCAGCAACCCTTTCCGGTTTAAAAATCCAAAACTTACCAGTACATCCAAAAAATCAAAAAAATGCCTATCGGTGCAATTCAATTTTAGAACTGATTTAATCTCTTTAGCAGACATACTTCCTGTTTTGCTTATATGTGTAAATAATTGAAAATTTACAGCTGTCAATAAAATTTTAGATGCCCAAAACCCCGTTCCTATTTGCATAATCAATTCTGGAGATGGTTGTTTTGTTTCTTTTTCCATTTGATTTTTTTTTAAACTATTATGTCTACTCTAAAAGGTTTTCGACTTCCCCTTTTTTACCGCCAACGTGCGGCTATACGGCGCAGCAGTGTTTAGCCGCTATGATCGTTGAAGTTTTTATTGTCGGTAGTTTTTACATTCTTTTTTTTACGAAATTACCAATGATTAATATAAAGTGCTTTTCAATGGGCTATAATCAATGTTGGTAATACTATTTATTTCTTGGTTGTAAATTCAACTTTTTTATACTTAGCCTCATCTGGCGGTCCAGCAAGAATTTGAATATGCGGATTATCTGAAAAAGTCATAATAATAGATGCAAATGTAAATCCACGTCCATTTTCATTATTTGTTCTACAAACTGGATTATCCTCATTATCTCTAGAACGCAAGGCCTCTTTTATCAATACATCACTTACCTCTGAATTGGATTTCATTCTGTTTTCAACTGCTTTAAATCTAAGATGGCTGTTTGAACTAGTAGGTCTTAATTCTTCCTTCAAATTTGGATGGTATTTTTCAAACCATGGTTTAATATCATCATTCACAATAGGATGATTTGTATGATAAACAGTCCCATTTTTATTATTTGGGTTATATCGCACCACCTTGTTGGCTGATGCCTCAAAATCATACACTTCGCCTTTAATGCCAATAATATAATTCTGCCCAGAGGCGTGGTTTACATTTTGGATAAATGAGAGCAAATTTTCTTTACTTGTTGAATTGATAATCTGCCGAATGACAAAGGCAACGGGTAATCCATTTGATGAAGCCTTAAGTTGCATTAGCGTATTTACGCAAACACCAATTCCTTCCTCATTTAGTCCATTCAAAACGATTAATCCCGGATGGGTTAGAATTAATTGTTCTGGACTATCATTATTTTTGTTCAAGCGCATAAGTACCTGAAAACCATCCGTATAATTTTCTAGGTCCATATTTTGAGAAATGTATCCGGGGCTGCCATTTCTTGAAGGTACCCCAACACTACTGCAATGATGATTGTTCAGGTTGTTTATGTAAACCCAAAACTCATCCAAGAGATTTAAAACCATGACATCATTCAATCTTTGGCCTGATCCTTCAGCAATACCCTTCACTTCTTCATAGAGTTCAGGGGTCCATTTCATAATGGCTTCTTTAAATTCAGCATACTCAAAAAATTCTTTGAGTACTAAATCGGCATCCTTTCCCAATGAGTTTGATGCGTTCTTTTTCCATGCAGTTATTATTTCCTCAATTTCATTTTTTAATTCTTTGCCATGCTGAAGACCTAGTTCATATCCTCGGCCTGAAAATTCTACGATTTTAAGTTCTCTGCTAATTTGTTGTCCTTGACATACTATAGACATCACTAGTCCGAATACAATGAGTAATTTTTTCAAATTTTCTGATTTTATTATTGCCAATGTTTTCGGCTAAACGACGTGTCGGGCTCTTGCCCGATATGAACGTTTTTGCCATTGTGTGTACCTAGAATGTACACGTCTTCATTATCAAAATAAAGATAATGAAAATTTCGTGAGTACTCCCCAAAACTCTATGGAGATTAAAGTTCTCCTATCGCTCAAAGTAAGTGAGGGCGATTAGTAAGCCGCAAGGGTGCATATCGTGAGATATAATCTGTTAAAACAGAATACCCCTTTTCGGATTTTCTTTATACATGTTCTTAGGAATAATCTCTTTGTTCGCAGTTGAACGATAATGTTTACAATCTGGGTTTAGAATATATTCGAGTTGATACTCAATCATTTTTTCAAAAGGAATAAGGAACCCCTTCGTTTCGCATTGTTCTAAGTCACCTTCCTTAAGTAAGTTTAAGACAGTATAGACTGACTCAATAGTACTAAGACAAAGAGCTTCTGGCTGCTGCTTGATAATAAATTTTGATTTTATTTTATTATCAAAACTCACT